>NZ_DALYOQ010000013.1:0-9135 GCF_031974595.1 Pantoea sp. CTOTU46764
GCCTATGTCCATTATCCCATCGACGATCTGCTGGCGATTCTGGCGCTGGAGAGTCAGCGTCATCACTGCATGGTGATTGGTGAGGATTTGGGTACGGTGCCGGAGAAGATTATCGGCAAGCTGCAGCAGGCGGGCGTCTACTCCTACAAAGTACTCTATTTTGAGCAGACATCCAAAGTGGCCTTTCGCGCCCCTGCCCGCTGGCCACGTCAGGCGATGGCGGTCGCCACCACCCACGATATGCCCACCCTGCGCGGCTGGTGGCAAAGCGACGATTTACGGCTGGGCAGCGAGTTGGGACTTTATCCCGATAAGCAGATTCTTGCCGGGCTCAACAAGTCGCGTTTGGCCGCACGCCGCGCGCTGTTTAAGAGCCTGCAACGCAGCAATTGCTTGCCCGAACAAGCCGAACCGCAGGTGATGGATCGGGCGTTAAGTGCCGCGATGCAGCGTTATCTGGCGGACAGCAACAGCGCGCTGCTGGGCTTGCAACCCGAAGAGTGGCTGGATATGGCTTCCCCGGTGAATATCCCCGGCACCACCAGCCAATATCCCAACTGGCGCCGCAAACTCAGCGCCTCGCTGGAGGAGATGTTTGAAGATCCGCAGATTAATGCGTTGCTGGCGGATATTGATCAACGGCGGAAGCGGGTTTGATTGGGCATTGATATGTACCTGGTCGCCATAAATGGCGACCCTACAGTATCGTAGGGTGCGCATTTATGCGCACCAGGCAAAAAAAGGGGCGCCGAAGCGCACCAGATGGGACAAATCAGCACTGCCGGGGCGGATTACCCCTTGCCTTTAACACTGCTGATAAACACTTGTCTGGCGGAGGTGGAACCTAAACGCTCGGCCTCATCCAGCAGCTGCAACGCCTTATCGATATTGCCCTTCTCAACGGCTTCGCGGATGTTCTGATTAAAGTAACCTTCGGTATCCGTCATGATCGGTTTAGGTTTTGCGTCCGAAACCGGGGCAGCACGATAAGTCGCAGGCGCAACCGGCTGCGTATTACCGACGGTTACCGGCGCCGGGCCAGATGATCCGAACAGCGGCCCAACCAGAATTGATGAACCTGAACTGGTTTTCACTTTGAGTTTCAGCGTGCCTTCGCGGCTGTGCTGGGCAATCGGATCAGGGATATCCGGCACCGCATTACCGGTGCCGCGAGCGTAGGCTTTGGCCGGATCGAGTAATGTGGTGGTTTCGGTCAAATCCTTCTCAGTAGTGAACACCAGCAGATAGATCTTTTGCTGACCCAGCGCAGGCGTCAGTTTCATCACACCTTCCAGCCGATCCGCTGCCATCACGCCCGGCTGCTGATAGGTGAAAAAGCGCGCCGGGAACCAGGCCGCTGGACGCATATTCTCATCCAGCACCAGCACATTCGGCGCAAACACCTGATTTTGTCTAACTTCACTGCTCAGCGTAATGGTGAGTTCACCGATATTGGCTGGCAAGCTGTAGGCCGCCACCGAACCCGTCACGCCCGCAGCGTTAAGATTGGCGTGGTTTTCACTCAGCGTGGTGACCTGCGTGCGGGAGGTATCTACCGGCAACCAGCTCAGCGTTTGCAGGCTGGCGGCGGGGAATGTGGGTGCGGCAGAGAGATCCTGTGGCACCAGATTGACATCCGCCAGCGCCGGTAAACTTTGACCGGCCAGCAACGCGGCGCTCAGGCAGAGCGCAAAAACCGTTTTTTTCATTCTCATTGTATAACCTCAAAAAACTGTCAGGCGGCGGCGCGAACCAGGCAATGGCGCGCCGCGCCGAAAAGAGAGGGTCTCAGTTAAGCCACAAGCGGGAGCATTACCACCAAATCTCCATCTGCGCCCCGAATGTCACTTCATCGTTGTTGCCACGGCTGTTGGTCAGAATGCCGTTGCCGCTGCTGTCGTTAGAGGCAAAGGAGGTCAAATCCCCTGAGCTGTCTTTGCTGTAGCCCCACTTCTCATCCCACTTGGCGTAGGTGGCGAACAGACGCAGCGCCGGACGCGACCAGATGCTGTCGCCCGCCTGCCACTGTTGTGCCAGCGTCACTTTGTACTGGCCGTTGCGCTCGCTCACCTGCTGCGATTTGACGTTGTCGTAGCCCACTTCAAGCAGCGTGCTCATGATCGGCGTCCATTTGTACATTGGGCGCACGCCCACGGTGTACCACTCGGTACCACGGTTGTTGTCGAGGTCGGTATTCTGGTACATGGCGACGTACATCAGATCCCAGCGATCGGCGAGGTTAATTGCACCGTGATCGAGTACGCGATACATGCTGCCGCTGTTGTTGATGTTGGTGCCCTGCGGCAAGCCTTTACCTTGTGAGGTCAACGCATCGGTGGCGTACTGCAGCACGAACTTGTTGTAGCCCTTCATCATGCTCTGTGTATGTTCGGCGGTGAACATCCAGCCATCTTTGGAGGCGTTATCTTCGAGGCGATAACCGTCACGCGCGTTGGCGCGGCCATAATCAACGCCCAATTCCAGCACGCCGTTCGGGTTGGTTTCGAGGCCCGCTAAACGCACATCAAACACGTCGTTGGCGGTGCTGGTGGCGTAATCACGAATCTGATCGCTGGAGAAGGTGTAAGAACCGCCCGCTTCCGAGGAGCGCGTGGCGGCAAAAGAGAGTTTGCCGAAGCCGAGATCGACATCTTCCAGACCAGCACCAGGACCGGAAATATCCCAGTAGTAGAAGTCGATCATATGTACGTCATGACGCTGGTAGAAACGCTTACCGGCCCAGATGGTGGAACCCGGTAGCGCGTCGATCAGGTTTTTGCCCTTCACGTTGGCTTCACGGAACGCCGGGGAGGTCGCTTCCCAGTCATTCTGCTGGGAAACCGAATAGGCGACGTTGGTATCGAAATAGAAGCTCTTATCGCCCTCTTTCCATACTTCCTGGCCCAGCTTCAGCTCAGCGTAGGTTTCACATTCGTTGCCCAGACGGTATTTACTTTGTGCGCCGGTGGCCTGAAAACATTGCTGTTCCCCGCCGCTGCCGGTCCAGCCGATGCCGGAACGGGCATAGCCGGTAAAATCGACTGCCATCGACGGGGCAGCGAGCGTACCTGCCGCGATAGCAACCGCGATAGGGAGTTTGCGCAGAGTTAACATTTTCTATCTCCTGAGGTCATTGCTTTTATTGTTTTGCAGGGCTAAACACCGGGCTCCTGATGCAGCCTGCGACAGGCGCTGCCATCTTCACGGAAAAGATGGCAACGCTCCGGCGGCAGGCCGATGCCCATCAGGGCGCCCTCTTCTACCAGCACGACGTCCTCCTGGCGGTAAACCAGGCTTTGACGAATAGCGGGAATCTGGATGTGAATTTGCGTTTCGTGTCCCAGCTGCTCGACCACCGTCACCTCGCCCTCGAGGGTGACGTCAGCGATATCGCTGGAGAGCAGATGCTCGGGACGAATGCCTAACGACATGTTGCTGCCCACCTGCACACCGGCGCTGTCGACCGGTAGCCACACCAGTTGGGTGTTGGGTAGGCGCACCTGCACCTGATCGATGGCGGTGGCGGTAACCTTTACCGGTAAGAAATTCATGCGCGGTGAGCCGATAAAACCGGCGACGAAACGATTGGCGGGATAGTGATACAGCTCGAGTGGCTTGCCGACCTGGGCAACGTGGCCGCCATCCAGCACCACGATCTTGTCCGCTAGCGTCATCGCTTCGGTCTGATCGTGGGTGACGTAAATCATGGTGCGCTTCAAGCGCTTATGCAGACGTGAGATCTCAATGCGCATCTGCACGCGCAATGCGGCGTCAAGGTTGGAGAGCGGCTCATCGAGTAAAAACACGCGCGGTTCTGCCACCAGTGTACGGCCAATCGCTACGCGCTGACGCTGCCCGCCCGACAGCGCTTTCGGACGGCGCTCCAGCAGATGCGCCAGCTGCAGCACTTCAGCCACCTGATTGACGCGCTGCTGGATCTCCGCTTTGCGCGTGCCCGCCAGTTTCAGGCCGAACGACATGTTCTCGGCCACCGAAAGATGGGGATACAGCGCGTAGGACTGAAACACCATGCCGATGCCGCGCTCGGCGGGCGGCACCTCATTCATGCGTTTGTCGCCAATAAACAGATCGCCGCTGGTGATGGTTTCCAGTCCGGCAATCATGCGCAGCAGCGTCGATTTGCCGCAGCCTGACGGTCCGACAAAAACCACGAACTCTCCTTCGGCGATCTCAAGGCTGATGTTTTTCGACACCTCAGTTTCGCCCCACACCTTGGAGACACTGCGCAACGTAACGCTCGACATGATGCTTTCCTCTCAGCTTGCTATTCCTTGTCCGCAAATCGGCGGACAGACCCCGGCGACCACTATGGGCAAGGACATCAAGGCCGACATCCTCCACCGCAGCGCGTCAGCGTGGGGGAGGAGACGGGAGGAGGAGATCGTGCAGACGCGTCTGATAAAACGCGGCAGGCAACCATTTTTGTGAGCTATGACGCAGAGCAGAGCGACGATTGTGTGCGCCAGTCCGTGATAACCGGGTGGTTTTGCAACACAGATCACATCAGATGAAAGGCAGGCGTAGAGCCGGGGAGGATGAGAAGCGGCGGCAGATACTCACAATGTGGCAGGTAAAACGATTTCCGTTTCCGCTAACAGGATGGAGTTATGACAATGAAAACCGGTGCACGCATTCTTGCCCTTTCCGCCCTGACGGCCGTGCTGTTTTCAGCTTCTGCCGTTGCAAAGATTGAAGAGGGAAAGCTGGTCATCTGGATCAACGGCGACAAGGGCTACAACGGCCTGGCTGAAGTGGGTAAAAAGTTTGAGCAGGAAACCGGCATCAAAGTGACGGTTGAGCATCCGGACAAAATGGAAGAGAAGTATCCGCAGGTGGCCGCCACCGGCGACGGCCCGGACATTATCTTCTGGGCGCACGATCGTTTCGGCGGTTACGCGCAGTCAGGCTTGTTAGCGGAGATTTCGCCGGATGCGCGCTTCCAGGAGAAAATCTTCCCGTTCACCTGGGACGCGGTGCGCTTCAACGGCAAGCTGATCGGTTATCCGATTTCGGTGGAATCCTTATCCCTCATCTACAACAAAGATCTGCTGCCTGAGCCGCCAAAAAGCTGGGAAGAGATCGCCGCCATTGATAAGAAAATGCGCGCGCAGGGCAAGAGCGCCATGATGTTCAACCTGCAGGAGCCGTACTTCACCTGGCCATTGCTGGCGGCGGGCGGCGCTTATGCCTTTAAGCTTAACGATGGCCGCTACGACGTGAAAGATACCGGCGTGGATAACGCTGGCGCCAAAGCGGGCATGAAATTCCTTGTCGACCAGGTAAAGGCCAAAACGCTGAATGCCGATACCGATTACTCCATCGCTGAAGCCGCCTTTAATAAAGGGCAAACCGCCATGACCATCAACGGGCCGTGGGCGTGGAGCAACATCGATAAGAGCAAAATCAACTACGGCGTCACGCTGCTGCCAACGCTGAACGGCAAAAATTCCAAAACCTTCGTCGGCGTGCTGAGTGCCGGGATCAATGCCGCCAGCCCGAACAAAGAGCTGGCCAAAGAGTTCCTGGAAAATTACCTGCTGACCGATGCTGGTCTTGATGCGGTCAACAAAGACAAACCGCTTGGCGCGGTGGCGCTGAAGTCGTTCCAGCAGACGCTGGAGAAGGATGAGCGTATCGCCGCCACCATGACCAACGCGCGCAACGGCGACATCATGCCGAACATCCCGCAGATGGCCGCCTTCTGGTACGCGATGCGCACCGCCACGCTGAATGCGCTGAGCGGACGTCAAAGCGTTGATGCGGCGCTGAAAGATGCGCAGGCACGACTCAACAAGTAATCCTCTCTACCAGAGCTGGCGCAATCCGGCTCGTTACTGGCTGTTAAGGAAAACCGCATCATGTCAGGAAAACCGAAAACAGCACGGTTCAGCGCCGTGCTGAAGGCTCTTTTTCTCGGTATCTGCTGTCTGCTGGTCGGCTATCTGCTCGTGCTGATGTATGCAAAAGGTGAATATCTGTTTGCGCTGGTGACACTGATTATCAGCGCCGTCGGCATCTGGATTTATGCCAATCGTCGCGCCTATGCCTGGCGCTATGTCTATCCCGGCCTCGCGGGCATGGCGTTGTTCGTGCTGTTTCCCCTCGCCTGCACCGTGGCGATTGCCTTTACCAACTACAGCAGCACCAATCAGCTGACGCTGGAACGCGCGCAACAGGTGTTGCTGAGCCGTCAATATCAGGACGGTTCGGCGCTGAACTTCTCATTGATTCCGGCGGGCGATCGCTGGCAGCTGGTACTGACCGAAGCGGCCAACGGGCAAACCTTCGTTTCACCTGCGTTTGCTTTCGGTGGAGCGCAAAAGCTGAAACTGACCAGCGCCCCGCCGCCGCCGGGCGAACGCGCCACGTTGCGCATCGTCACTACTAATCGTCAGGCGCTGAACCAGATTCAGGCCGAACTGCCGGATGGCCGCCAGGTGGTGATGAGTTCGCTGCGCCAGTTCTCCGGCACGCGCCCGTTGTATGTACTGCAAGCCAACGGCGATCTGAAAAATCAGCAAAGCGGCGCGCTGTATCAGGCCAATCGTGAGAGCGGTTTCTATCAGAACAGCAGCGGCGAAGCGCTGAGCCCGGGCTTCACGGTGAATACCGGCTGGAAGAATTTCATTCGCGTGTTTACCGATGAAGGGATTCAAAAGCCGTTTCTGGCGATCTTTGGCTGGACGCTGCTGTTTTCCTTCGTAACGGTGATTCTCACCGTGGCGGTTGGCATGGTGCTGGCTTGCCTGGTGCAGTGGGAAGCGCTGAAAGGCAAAGCGGTGTATCGCGTGATGCTGATTTTGCCTTACGCCGTGCCCGCCTTTATCTCGATACTGATCTTCAAAGGCTTGTTCAACCAGAGCTTCGGTGAAATCAACGTGATGCTGCAAGCGCTGTTTGGCTTCCAGCCCGCGTGGTTCAGCGATCCAACGCTGGCGCGCACCATGCTGATTATTGTGAATACCTGGCTCGGTTATCCCTACATGATGATTCTCTGCATGGGGCTGCTGAAAGCGATTCCGGACGATCTCTATGAAGCTTCGGCGATGGACGGTGCCGGGCCGCTGCAGAACTTCTTCCTGATTACCCTGCCGCTGCTGTTGAAGCCGCTGATGCCGCTGATGATCGCCAGTTTTGCCTTCAACTTTAATAACTTTGTGCTGGTACAGCTGCTGACCAACGGCGGACCGGATCGAATCGGCACCACCACGCCAGCCGGTTACACCGATTTGCTGGTCAATTACACCTGGCGCATTGCGTTTGAAGGTGGCGGCGGGCAGGACTTTGGTCTGGCGGCGGCGATTGCCACGCTGATCTTCCTGCTGGTGGGCGCGCTGGCGGTGATCAATCTTAAAGCCGTGCGGATGAAATTCGATTAAGGAGGCGTTATGGCTATGGTGCAACCCAAATCGCAAAAGCTGCGTCTGTTGATGACGCATCTGCTGCTGCTGATATTTATTGCGGGAATTCTGTTTCCGCTGCTGATGGTCTTCGCCATCTCACTGCGCGCCGGTAACTTCGCCACCGGCTCGCTGATCCCGGAGCAGATTTCCTGGGAACACTGGCAGCTGGCGTTAGGTTTCAGCGTCGAGCACGCCGACGGCCGCGTGACGCCGCCGCCCTTCCCGGTGCTGCTCTGGCTGTGGAACTCGGTGAAAATCGCCGCCATCAGCGCGATTGGCATTGTGGCGCTTTCCACTACCTGCGCCTATGCCTTTGCACGCATGCGTTTTGCCGGGCGTGCCACGCTGTTAAAAGGCATGCTGATTTTCCAGATGTTCCCGGCCGTGCTGTCGCTGGTGGCGCTGTATGCGCTGTTTGATCGTCTGGGACAATATCTGCCGTTTATCGGCCTGAATACGCATGGCGGTGTGATCTTTGCTTATCTCGGCGGCATCGCCCTGCACGTCTGGACCATTAAAGGCTATTTCGAAACCATCGACGGATCGCTGGAAGAAGCCGCCGCGCTGGATGGTGCTACGCCGTGGCAGGCGTTCCGGCTGGTGCTGTTGCCGCTCTCGGTGCCGATTCTGGCGGTAGTGTTTATTCTGGCGTTTATCGCTGCGGTGACTGAAGTGCCGGTGGCTTCGCTGCTGCTGCGCGATGTAAATAGCTACACACTGGCGGTCGGCATGCAGCAATATTTGAACCCGCAAAACTATCTGTGGGGCGACTTTGCCGCAGCGGCGGTGCTCTCTGCAATTCCAATTACGCTGGTGTTCCTGCTGGCACAACGCTGGCTGGTCAGCGGCCTGACCGCCGGAGGCGTGAAAGGCTAACCCGTTTATTATCCTCCTTCCTCAATGTTCACTGCAGTTGAGGGTTTTGGCGGCCTTCGGGCCGCTTTTTTTATGGGGGTGAGCGTTAATTAGCACGCTGTTCATCCATTATTTTTAAATACAGATCGTAATTTTCCTGATCAAAGCAGACTAAATTGACTTGCTCGATATTAGGGTTATCACGTAAACATTGGTTAATCACACCCAATGCGATTTCAGCCGCCAGCACTTTCGGAAATCTGTATATTCCGGTACTGATATTGGGAAACGAAACGGTATGAATGCCATATTTTTCGACCAGTTCAAAACAGCTCAGGTAGGCATTTTTCAACAGCGTTTCTTCGTCATGTCTTCCGTCATGCCAATGTGGGCCAACGGTGTGAATGACGTATTTTGCTGGCAAATTACCCGCCGTGGTGATCACTGCATCTCCGACTTTACAGCCACCTTGTCGATTCCTGATTTTCTGACACTCAGCCAAAATTGCTGGCCCACCCGCACGATGGATGGCGCCATCAACTCCGCCGCCGCCCAGCAAGGATGTGTTGGCGGCGTTAACAATGGCATCAGCTGGAACTTTGGTTATATCTTCTTTGAGCAAGGCGATTTTGTTCATGTTACTTCTAATCCTCAGCTTCAGCAGTCTTAGCCAGAAGTTAAGCAATCATCCTCTCATTCCATCCGTCCTTAAACACAATATTGCCGTCCACGTATTTCCATGTGATCGTTTCATATCGTAGCTCAATATTTTCCAGATGCGTGCTGGTCTGGCCGTTTGGCAGCAAAGCCGGAGAAATGCTGGAGATTTTGACGTTTTCCAACAGAATATTAAAAT
>NZ_DALYOQ010000013.1:9235-75122 GCF_031974595.1 Pantoea sp. CTOTU46764
ACTCAACCTCAATGCCTGCTTCGTTAATTCGGTACATCTTGATGGTCGCTGATTTAAGCGTTCTGGATTGGCACAGCGCACGAAGCAGCGTTGGCGTTGTACGATCAAATTCCTTCTGAATCGAGATTGGGGTATGCACCCGTGTTCCAGTCAACCTGCCTGTGTGCTGATCTACCGGGATTGTAATGTTGTGCATCACCGTGTTCAGTTCAATCGAACCGAGGCGAGTTGGCATCGTACAGGAACCCACAATCGGAGAACCATTTTCATCTTCTAACCATAAATGCGCTGGAACAGACATATTTAATCCTTTAAAGTTTTCGACATTTATAAACAACAAAAATATACGCACACAAGTAAACGATCCCCACGCTCAACATGCCGCTGTCAGGGAATAGGTAAAATTGCAACATGCCATACAGCACAGTAACAATAACCGGCACGTAAATACGCAGCAGCATTTTTGATTGTGACCTCAGCCACTGCCTTAAGAAACGTTTCATGCCCTTACCATCAGTTTAGCGAGCACCTGAGCAAGTTTATGCTCTGAAATCCATGAATTATTAAGCGAACTTACTGACTTAATTGGAAGCTTCATCAATAACGCCAAAAGCTAAGCAATCATCCTCTCATTCCATCCATCCTTAAACATAATATTTCCGTCCACGTATTTCCATGCAATCGTTTCATATCGTAGCTCAATATTTTCCAGATGTGTGCTGGTCTGGGCGTTTGGCAGCAAAGCCGGAGAGATGCTGGAGATTTTGACGTTTTCCAAAAGAATATTGAAATACTCAACCTCAATGCCTGCTTCGTTAATTCGGTACATCTTGATGGTCGCTGATTTCAGCGTACGGGCCTGGCACAATGCACGAAACAATACCGGTGTTGTTCTATCAAACTCTTTTTGAACGGATATAGGGGCATGAATCCTCGTGGCTGTAAGCCTTCCCGTGTGCTGATCTACCGGGATGGTAATATTGTGCATGACCGAATTGAGCTCTATCGAACCGAGGCGGGTTGGCATCATGCACGAACCCACAATTGGCGAACCACTTTCATCGTCTAACCAGAGATGTGCTGGAGTTGACATATTAATTCCTTTGAATTTAACGAAATTTATAAACAGAGATTATTAGCGTGAGAAGATATACAAGGCCCACGCTCATCATTCCACTCTCGGGATAGAAATAAACTTTAAGCACACCAAACACGAGAGCACATAAAACCGGAACATAGGTGCATAACAGAAATTTTAATTGTTCTACTAACCATCTCTTCAAATACCTCATCATATTTCACTTCAACCTACTCGTATGCAAACTTGAAGAGCATTATGTTTCAGCACGCTAAATATGCTCTATTGCATCCTTAAATTTAACGACATTTGTAGATAACAAATGATAGAGAGCACAAATAAAATATCCCTACACCTAGCATACTGCTATCTGGAAAAAAGTAGATTTGTAGCAGCGCAAAAATTATTGTTGAGACTATCGGCACGTAAGTGCAGATCAGAAATTTCGATTCTGATATTAACCATTGCTTTAAAAATTTCTTCATCACTTCCCCACTAACTTCATCAATACTTCAGCGACTTCGTAATCTGAAAGCCATTGATTTCTTAGCGCACCAGCCCGCATGAATGAAGGTTCAATAAGGAAATACATCATTTCGAGTTCTCGCATATACAATGCGTGATAAAAAGGAGGGTGCATTATTTGCAAGCGCTTTGCGCTGTCTGCTGCATTTTGAACTATGGCATAAATTCCCAATAATGACGCTGCCGCGCCAACTGTAGTACCAACATTACGCCCAACAGGAAGCGTTATATTCATCCCCAGAACGACAGCCATAGTCGCACCAGCACCAAATGCGCGAGTAGTTAGTGTGCTGGCTGCAATGTGAATGTTGGCTCGCATCAGATGAATTTTAATTACTTCAAGCTGCCTGTATGATCTGCGCTCAAGCTGATAGTCAATGTAAGTTTGTACCAGTGAATAAATAATATCTCTATCTTTGATTAACCGTATGACCGCTTTTCTAAAACGATTATCTTCCAGCATCTGATTTTTACAGACGTCTATGTATTCATCAGTAAAGCACGATGCATAAAATGAAAGCCGCGTCGCCCCTTTATTGATCTTACTGACTTGTTCGGAAACTGCATCAATAACGCCGGAAACGGCGTTATCGAGCTTTTCTGCCAAAACCCTTTGCGCCTGAAGCTGCTTTATGACCGCATCACTGTGGTACATACATATCCTTATAGTTAATTCCGTTAACCATAAAAACTATAGGGTAATGATATAACTCCGTGAAGATAAATTTTAACCAGATGTGATCCTTATTCATAAAATAAGGATGTGTAAATCCGCACTTAATGGTGTGTTTTATTCGTTTCAGTAAAGAAAACACTGAGATGTGTTGGTGTTTGAAATATCAATTATTTAATACGTGATTGCGTACAGATATATTTCAAGTGTCTTGAGCTTATTAATGAGAAACGGTCGCCATGAATGGCGACCCTACGGGTTAATTCATTACTAATCCGCCATCGACGTATAAGGTTTGCCCGGTTACAAACTCGCTCCAGTCGGAAGCGAGGAACAGCACCGGGCCGGTGACATCTTCCGGTCGCGCGATACGGCGCAGCGGGGTTTGCGCGGTGAGAAAATCGCGCACTTCTTCGCGCGTTGCCTGGCTGGCATCGGTTGGATACACCAAACCGGGCGCGACGCAGTTAACGCGAATTCCTAGCGGGCCGAGTTCGGTTGCCAGCGTGCGGCTAAAGCCGGTCAGCGCCGCTTTCGCGGTGATGTAATCGTGATACGGCACCGAAGGACGCGCCACCAAATCGCTGGTGAGATTGACGATGCTGCCGCGCACGCGCGCACGCATTAAAGGCAGCGCCGCCTGGCAGACGTTATAGGCGGCTTTCACCGCGCCATCGAACTGCGACTGATAGCCCGACCATGGCGTTTCCCAAAAGCGTGAACGATTTTCGGTGTCGAAAACGTATGGTGCGAAAGCATTGTTGATCACCGCATCGAGGCGGCCGGTGGCGTTGACGATCTGCTCCATCATCGCGTTGACCTGTTGTTCAGAGGTGACATCTGCGGCAATCGCCAGCGCGTCGCCGCCCAATGCGCGGCACTCTGCAACTACACCCGCTGCAGCAACTTCGTTGCGCAGATAGTTCACCACCACAAATGCGCCTTCAGCGGCGAAGGCTTTAGAGATTGCTGCACCAATGCCGCGACTTGCGCCGGTTATCAGAATGATTTGGTTGGAGAATTTCATTGTTAATCCTTTGGATTAAGGTACGTTTCAGCCAGGTGCGCATTAATGCGCACCCTACAAAACCGGTGCGTCGTAGGGTCACCATTCATGGCGACCGCGTCACTCCGCATACGGTGCGTAACTTTCTGCCGCAGCTTCTGCGCCCTGATCGATCTCCGTGATGGTCACCAAATCCAGCAAACTAAAACGCCCGTCGTGATGCCAGCCCGCTTCCGGCGAGGTCATGTTGCCGAACGCTGCGATGCGAGTGACGCCAACTTGCCCAAGCAAAGCAGAGATGCGGAACAATTCCTGCGGCGCGGCCGCCACGCCTGCGGTTTGCAGAAAATGCCGCTGCTGCGCCACCAAATCGACCACTTCCTCCAGCGCATCCACGCACACCACTTTAAACGTACGGCGCAGCGCAGCAGGCGATAAAGGCTCTGCATGATCAACGCTCACCACTGCCCAATCGTCTGACGCCTCGCCATAAAGCGTACGATCTCCACCCAGCGCACGGATCTCCTCGCCATTTCGCCACGCAGCAATGCTGTTCGTCTCATCATTAGCCAGCGGACGGCGCGGATGTTTGTGCGCCAGCGCGGCGAGTTCATGCGCGATATAGCTGGCGAACTCATCCGGCGATACCTTGCCGCCGCGCTCGACAAATAGCATTTGTGGCGAGTAGCAACCGGCCTGGTCGTAACGCATCACGTCATAGGCCACACGGCGCGCCAGCTCCGCGCCCTGCCGAGTATTTAACGCCGAACGCGCCACCATTCCGAAACTGATTTTGTGTCCGTGCGGCAGAAAGCGCGTGGTAACCGGCAAACGTTGTTGGATCGCCGCCAGCGTTGGGTTGCTGCCATAAGCCACCAGTGTATCGGGCTGGCGCAGCCAGGTTGGCTCGGTTTGCGCATCGCCGCCTTTCCACCACACCACCGCGATGCACTCGCCGAGTTTTGGATCGATTTCCGCCAGCAACTGCGTGAACCAGCTTGCCATCAGCGGCTCATTGCCCGGCAGTTTGCCGATGGTGCCCGCCTTGACCAGCAGGCCGCAAATCAAACTCCACAGCGGCAAACCCGGCACGTTGCCCGCCCAGATATGCATCAACAGTTGCGGGCCAAACGCGCGTGCAAAGCTGCCTTTGGGGCGTGGCTGGAAATCGTCGAGCATCTGCGGATCGGCGAAATCCTCCGCCAGAAAGCGCTTCAGCTGCGGCTGACGGAAAGTTTTCAGGTAGCCGGTGAGGCCAAGCCGCACCATGTCGGCATCATAACCAGTGACGATGGGCAGCAGCTTTTCGGCTTTGATGCGCAGTGGATGATGACGATCGAGCAGTCGCGCCACCGCTTCATCAATGATGGCGAGGATCTGCGCGACGCTCAGCTGCTGGAGATAAGCGCGGGCGTTGCTGCGAATGCGCGCCGCGAGCGCCGTGATCTGCGCGTCATTAAGTTGCGGCACGCTAACCTCAAGGCTTTCGCCGTGATGATTGAAGCTCAGCGTGTGCCACTGCACTTCGTCAGCGGAAAAGCCCGGCAGATGTCCGGCAACTTCCTTCACAGCGGTGCCTGCGCGCTGGAGAGAAACGCTTCCATGGTCAGCGAACAGCCTTTGGCACCAGCGCCGGTCGCGCGTCCCAGCAGATGGAATCCGCCGGGCACGATCACGCCCGCATCTTCGGTTAACAAGGCAGAAACCGAGTTGAAATGTGCCAGATCGTGATGCACCAGCACGCCAATCTCGCCGTCCGGCACATCATCGCCGGTAAGCGGATTAACCACGCGCGTGCGGATCCAGTGTGGCCCGGATTTCACCGGCGGGCAGCGTTCATTGCCCGCATCGTAAAACTGCGTGCTGATTTCCGTCATACCGTACATGTTGATGCAGTGGGAACGCGGAATGCCGAAGGCGTGAGAGAGCGAAGCGTAGAAATCCTCTGCGCCAATCTCGCGCGACTGGCCTTTGAAACCGCCGGTATCGAGAATGCGACTGCCGGCAGGCAGCGCGAAGCGGCGTTGCTGGCGCCGCATTTCATCCAGCAGATGGACAAAGCTGTAGCTGGCACCCAGCAGCGCATAAGGTTCACCGCTGGCTTCGGCCTGCTCGAGCGCACTAAACAGGCGATCGAGATCGAGGCCATGCTCGCCCACCATTCCTTCGCTGTCTGGCGTGCCGCACTCCTGCAGCGCCAAATCGAGATAGGTCGCCAGCGAGGAATTGGGCATCGCCACTTTATCCGGGAACAAAATGCCCATGCGCATGCGTTCGCTGCCCGCCATAAAGCGACGGCGGAAGTTGAGCAGCATCGATTTCTTCCACACGTCCAGCGTCGGATGGTAGCTGCGTCCTTTTACCGCGCCGGTGGTGCCGCTGGTCATGAAGATTTCGGCAATCTGGTCGATGGGACGGCAGCTGAGCGTCAGATCTTTGAAGGCGTTAATTGGGATAGCGGGAATGTTGCGCCAGCTTTTCACCGTCAGCGGCGTGCGTCCGCGCTGGATGGCGAAGCGGCGATAAGGTGGGTTGTGTTCGAATTGATAAGCGAAGATTTCGAGGGCCAGCTGGTTGAAATCGTCGTCTGAGGACTCTTCGCGCTGCAGGAATGTCAGCAGAGTCTGGATGATGTGTGTTTCGTTCATGTGCGTCGCCACCTTTGCGATTGCGCAGAGACTCTCAGGCACCGCCTGAAGAGCGCGAACTGTCCGCTACAAAGCACAAAGAGGGAATCAGGGCGCAATATCGCCCTGCGGTTCCGCATCCCTACGCCGGTATTAGCCGGATCAGGTTCGGAGGGTCACTACGTTGCCAACGCATACACGCCAGCCGGTAGAATCTCAGCCCCTTAACAGAGCACCCCTTGGAACAAGCCGCAGTCTAGGATGGCGCGCGATGATGTGTCAACCATGTTAAATTCTGGCCTGTCCGGCATTCATCACGCCATGTCTTATACTTTGGGCATCAGTATTTGTGGAGGTGAAGTATGGCTGGCGGTTGGTCAGAAGACGGTGCAGTGCACAAACAAATTGATGCCACGGTTGATGACGCGGTGGCCCGCGCGCGCGAGAATCTCGGCCACGGTGAAAGCGCCGAGTTTTGCGACGAGTGCGGCGAACCGATCCCGGAAGCGCGTCGCGCGGCATTAGCTGGCGTGCGTTACTGCGTGAATTGTCAGAGTAAGATCGATAAAAAACAGGCGGCGACCAGCGGTTATAACCGCCGCGGAAGCAAGGATAGTCAGTTGCGGTAGTTTTTTATTGATGATGCAGTAACACCACCAAAAACGCGCCAATCCTTTGTAGGGTCGCCATTTATGGTGACCGAAATTCGCATATATGTCTGGATATGCTTAAATCGGTCGCCATAAATGGCGACCCTACGGTGCTTTGGCGTGATTACAGCTGAATATTAATCTGGGTTTTGTACCATCGGCTAAACGAAATAATTCAACGCGCAACGCAGCCAAATCGCTCATCAAGCAACGGATAATTTTTCGCGTCAGGCAGCTCAAAGTGCCACCATTCCGTTGGCATGGCGACAAAACCGCCGCCAAACATAATTGCGTTCAGCAGCAGGCGATTACGTTGTGCTTCGGCGGGGACATTCGGATGATACGGATGTGATTCTGCTTCCATCGCATCAAAGGCGGTGCCCATATCCAGCGGCTGGCCTTGTGCATCAAGTAACGTCAGGTCAATTGCGACGCCGCGACTGTGATTCGATCCCTGCGCGGGCGGCACCACATAATCTTTATCCGGACAGGCATCCCACAAGTGCCACTGCGCTTGCTGCGGCCGATAAGCATCGAGTACCAACAAACTGAATCCCGCCAGCCGGGCGATCTCAATGCTTTTTGCCAGTGCGTCGGTGGCGGCCGGATGCAGCAGCGCTTTGGCCTCCTGGTAAATGGCATAGCCCGCGATGTTATCCGCCGTGGCATATTTCAGATCGAAACGTAAAGCGGGAAAGGTTACAGCTAAATCAATCAGTTCAACGCCCTGCGTCATAGAACATCCTGCTCATTACTGGTCAGGCAATGATAATAACTGACGCGGTAGATTTGTCAGCCGTTCTGCGCCAGCGGGCGTGACACGCACCGTTTCGCTGAACGCCAGGCCTTGCGCGGAAATATACATGTGGAACACCATATTCTCTTCCAGCAGCCACTGCGCGTTAGCGTGGAAACTGCATGAAAAATCACTGGGTCGTGGCGTGCGTGTATAAAGCCCCAACGCATAGCCGGTGATATTGGGATAATCCGCGCGCAATCCTCTACTCAAAACCGCATCGCGCACGATGGCATCCACGTCGTGCGCCGTCATGCCCGGTTTCATGGCGGTAAATTGCTGATCCTGAATCGCGATCAGCTGTGCTGCCACTTCGGCACGCTGCGCCGAAATCTCTCCGACGATATAAGGCCGCATCAGGCGCGCGCTGTAATGTTTCACTTTTGGTATCAGCTCGACATGCAGCACATCGCCATTTTCCAGCCGCTGCTCGTGGCCGCTGGCATGCAGAAAACCATTATCACCGCTGGCGATCACTATCGGTCCGGTTTCGCCGGTATCCGCGCCAAGCCGCAAAAACTCTCCGGCGGCCAGCGCGGCGACATCGCGCACGCGCCAGCCGCCTTCAACTTCCGCGCCAATCGCCATCATTGTGGCATCGGCGATGGCAGCAGCCTGACGCAACGCGGCGATTTCCGCCGGGAATTTGACGCTGCGCAGCCGGTCGCTCAAGCCGGTTAAATCACACCACTTCACTTCTGTCAGATAGCGCGAAAGCTGCTGCCAGCTGTGTACCGTCATGCCGTATGAATAGAAGTCCGCGCCGATGCGCGCCTGTTGATATCCGCGACTGATCAGGCTTTGCGCCACCGCGTGCCAGGCATCCTGCTCATCGCGATAGCTTTCCACGTCAAGCGTTGGCGATTGCGCGCGGCATGGCGCTTCATCCAGCTGACGCAGCACCATCCAGGGTTCGCCGTTGAGCGGCACCAGGCAGGCACGGTACAAGGTTTCGGAGACAGTAAAGCCGGTGAGCCAGGCCAGCAGCTCACCGTGATCCACCAGCATGATATCGACCGCGTTCTGCTGCATGGCGGCGCGCAGACGCATCAGCGCTTCGGCGTGCACTACGCGGCCTCAACCGGCTGGCAAATCTCCAGAATGGCGAGCAGATAGATGCGCACCATATCGAGGAATTCACTGATTTCAACTCGCTCATCCGGCATGGTGTTGTATTTGCCGCCCGGCCCACAGACGATCCCTTCCATGCCCGCATGCTGATAGAGATGCGCCGCGTCAGTGCCAAAGAATGCCGGAGGCGTGATCACGCCGGTCGGTTGCTCGGTGCCACGCACGGTTTTCCAGCCGCGATTCACCGCTTTAACGATGGCCGATTCCGGTGACACTTCGAACGGCAACATGGTGGGCTTATCGCGGATGCCATCATCGTAAAGTTCAGCTTTCAGGCCCGGATAACGCTGGCACAAGGTATTCAGCAATGCCTGCAGATCGGCGAGCACGCCTTCCACGGTTTGCCCCGGCGCGAAGCGTGCCGAGCCTTTTAAGCGCACAAAGTCAGCCACCTGCGGCGGTCGCCACTCTTCCAGATCGCGGCCCAACGCGCCATGCACGGTACCGATATGTCCACGGTTAATCTTCAGATGCTCAGCAGTTTTGGCACCGCTGAAGGTCATGCCGTTGATCTGCGGAATCAGCTCGACAGCGGCGCTGATCGCATCCACCGCTTCTTCACGTTTCGATAAATGGCGCGTATCGCCGGTGAGCTCAATGGTAAACATCAGCGAACCGGCGTGCATGGTGAGCGCTTGCAGATCGGTGGGTTCCGCATTGATGAAGTAGTCGGCGCGCACACCTTGCTCAATCGCCGCCAGCGTGCCAATGCCGCCCTGCAACTCGCCCACCACGTAGGTCAGAATCACATCACCTTTCAGCTTCACACCGGCATCAATCAGGGTTTTTAACGCGCAAAAGTAGGCGGCATCACCCGCTTTCATGTTCGACACGCCGATACCGTAGATAAACTGCTCGTCAATTTTTCCTGCCCAGGGATCGACGGTCCAGCCTTCGGTGACCGGATTGGTATCCAGATGTCCGTTGAACAGCAGGCTTTTGCCGCCGCCGCAGCCTGCTAGTCGTCCAATGGCGTTCAGTCGATCGCCAGGCACCTTCTGCAGTTCGGTTTCCAGGCCCAGCTGCGCCATCTGCGCGGCCATGTATTTCGCCAGTTCACGTTCGCCATCGGTGGCGCTGTAGCTTTTGTGTTGCACCATTTTTGCCAGGAAAGAGAGGCAAAAGTCGCGATCGATATGATGAATTAACTGTTCAGGATTCATGTGTTTCTCGTCATGCAACGGACTTGGATAAGTCGGGAATATGCACCGCATTAAGCAGTGCACGGGTATAAGGATGCTGCGCCAGCGCCGTCATGTTGTCGCCGGGCAGCACTTCCACCACGTCACCGCGATACATCACCGCCACGCGATGGGCGATCTGGCGAATCAGGTTCAGATCGTGGGTAATAAACAGATACGCGGTGCCGTAGCGGCGGCGCAGCTCCAGCAGCAGCTCGATGATGGTGGCCTGCACCGAGACGTCGAGCGCGGCGGTGATCTCGTCGCAAATCACCAGATCCGGTGGATTAGCAAAGGCGCGGGCAATGGCGACGCGCTGCTTCTGACCGCCCGACAGCGCATGCGGATAACGCTGCGCAAACTCCGCCGGCAAACGCACTTCCTGCAGCAGGCGCGCCACCGCCTGCGCTTCGGTTTCGCCCGGCGGCAAACCGTACAAGCGCAGCGGTCGCGCGATGATCTCGCCGATGGTCATACGCGGATTCAACGAAGCATCGGGATGCTGAAAAATCATCTGCACGCGGCGGCGATACTCTTTATCCATCTGCGCACGGCCATGCAGCGCGTAGCCGCAAAAATCCAGCTCGCCACTGAACGGCACCAGTCCAGTGATAGCTTTACCCAGCGAGGATTTACCGGAACCCGATTCGCCGACCACGCCGAGAATTTCTCCCTGATGCATAGTGAGCGAAACCGCATTGGCGGCGCGCGTGGTATTGGCTTCGCGCTTCAGCAGGCGATCGAGTAAACCTTGTTTGCCGTAATCGATAGTTAGCTGCTTCAGACCGAGTAACGGTTGATTGCCCGGCGCGTCCTGCACCAGCCGGTGTTGCGGATTAGGCACCGCTTCAATCAGCTTGCGCGTGTAGGCATTTTGCGGCGCGTTAAACAGGCTACGCGTGTCGGCCTGTTCGACTATGCGCCCTTGTTCCAGCACACAGACGCGATTGGCGACTTTGGCGACTAACGCCAGATCGTGCGAGATATACAACGACGCGACGCCGGTCTCTTCGCGCAACCGCTCGTAGAGATCGAGGATTTGCGCCGAGCTGATTACATCCAGCGCGGTGGTTGGCTCATCAAAAATCATGCAGTCCGGCTGGCAGGCAAACGCGGTGGCGATCAGGATGCGCTGCTTCTCGCCTCCCGAAACCTGATGCGGATAGCGGCGCATCATGCGCGCCGGATTTTTGAGCTCAACGTCGTGCAGCAGCGATTCGCCCAGCTCCTGCGCTTCACGCGCCGATAACCCGCGATGGCGGCGTAACACTTCGGTGACCTGCTCACCCAATGTCAGCGTGGGATTGAGCGAGGCGCTGGGATCCTGAAAAATCATCCCGAGTTTGGCCCCGCGCAGTGCCGTCAGTTTGGCCGCTGGCAAGGTCAGCAGGCTGTCGCCGTTCAGGCGGATATCGCCTTGCAGCTCACGCGCGTTACCCGCCAGCCAGCGCATAATCGCCCAGCCGAGCGTGGTTTTACCGGAGCCTGATTCGCCCACCAGCCCGAGTACTTCGCCGGGCATCACTTGCAGGTTGATGTCGCGTAATACCGGCAGCGCATTTCCTTTGGCTAACGCGTAATCGAGGCTGTAATTTTCCACCGACAGCACCGGTGCAAGCTTGTCACTCATCAGTGGCTCCTTGGGTTGAGCACATCACGCAGCCCGTCACCCAGTAAATTAAAACCAATGGCGACCAGCGCGATGGCGAGGCCCGGAATCATCATCATCCACGGCGCATTGAAGAAGTAAGCGCGCGCTTCTGAGACCATCAATCCCCATTCCGGCTCTGGCGGCTGTGCGCCTAAACCCAGAAAACTCAGGGTGGCAAACAGCATGATGGCGAAGGCAACGCGAATGGTGGCTTCAACGATGATCGGCGCCAGAATATTCGGCAGCATTTCGCGCAGGATGATGTAGTGCCCGGCTTCGCCGCGCGCGATGGCAGCGTTGATGTAATCCTGCTGACGGGCGGCTAACGCCACGCTGCGCGAGATGCGCACCATGCCCGGCACAAAGGCGATGGTGATCGCCAGCACCGCGTTCATGCTGCTCTGCCCGAGCGTGCTGACAATCAGCAACGCAAACAGCAGGCTGGGAATCGCCATCACCGCATCCATGGTGCGCATCATGAACTCATCAAATTTGCCGCCCAGATAGGCGCTGGCAGTGCCGAGCACCGAACCGATCACCATCGCCAGCGCGGTAGCCAGCAGCGACAGTAAAATGGTTGAGCGCGCGCCCACCATCACGCGGCTGAAGATGTCGCGGCCCATTTGATCGGTACCAAACCAGTGTTCCGCGCTGGGCGGCTTATAGCGCGTCAGGATGGAAATCGATTCAGGATCAAAAGGCGCAACGTGCGCGCCGCCTACCACCATCAGCAGCGCCAGCAAGATGATCAGCACGCCAGCGGCGCCCTGCGGTGAACGCAGCAAACGTTTCAAAATATCAGGCATAGGAGATCCGCTTATCGAGAGTGACGTAGGCCAAATCAGCCAGGAAGTTCACCACTGAATAGGTCGCGGCGAGGATCATCACGCCAGCCTGAATGGTGGGCAGATCGCGCGCCTGCACGGCGACAATCAGTTCGCGGCCAATGCCGGGAATGGCGAAGATCTCCTCCACCACTACAATGCCGCCCAGCAGATAACCAACATCCAGCGCCACAATGGTGATGGTCGGCAACAAGCCGTTACGCAGCGCATGTCGCCAGAGAATGCGACGACGCGATAAGCCTTTCAGCCACGCGGCGCGGATGTAATCGGTATGCAGCACATCGACCATTTCTGAGCGCACCATGCGCGAAACGTGCGCCACCAGAATCAGCGCCACGGTGACCGACGGCAGAATCAGGTGCTGAATGCCACTGACGAAGTTCTCACTGAGCGGCACATAGCCGGTGGCGGGCAAAATCTGCCAGACATCGGCAAACAGCAGCAAGACCAGCGTGGCGGTGACGAATTCCGGGAACGAGATGCCGATATAGGAGATAACGCTCACCAGCAAATCGGCGGTTTTGCCGCGACGCACCGCCGCCCAGATACCGAGGGGAATGGCGATAATCAGCATCAGAATTAAGGCGCACACCGCCAATAGCAGCGAACGCGATAACGCCGTTAGCAATGTCGGTGCCACTTCGAGGCCATTGCGCATTGATAAGCCAAAGTTGCCTTGCAGTGCCTGCGTCAGCCAATGCCAGTATTGCAACCACGCTGGGGCATCCAGCCCCAGACGTTCACGCACCGCCGCCAATGCTTCCGGCGTGGCGTTTTGTCCCAGCAAGGTGACAGCCGCATCGGCCGGTAACAGTTGAGTGATGCCAAAGACCAGCAGCGACACCACTAACAAGGTGTAAATCATCAGCAGAAGGCGTTTGAGCAGATAACTTGCTGTCACGTTCGCTCCTTACACTGCGCGCTTCGGCGCTTTGTCGGTCAACCAGATATGGTCAAGACGGAACACCGCACCGCGCGGATGCAGGTGATATCCGCCGACATAATCGCGGCTGGCAGCGAGCAGATCGAAGAAGGTTGGGATCACCGACGGCACTTCGTCATGCATGAGCTGCTGCGCTTTGCCATACAGCGTGGCGCGCTGGGCTTCATCGCGGGTTTCACGCGCTGCACCGACCGCTTTATCAAACTCCGCGTTGTTCCAGCGCGTTTCATTCCAGGATGCGGTTGAGGTGTAGAGCAGAGAAAACACTGCGTCTGGCGTCGGCTGCATGTTGTAGAAGCCGACGTAGAAATTGCCTTTCTTCCACACCTGATCGAGATAGGTGCTGTGCGCCATGGTCTGCACGTTGATGCGGAAACCGCCCTGTTTCGCCATCTCGCGCAGCGCGATGCCTAGCTGGGTGCGAGTGGCCGGTTTGTCGGAGGCGATAAGCGTTAAATCCAGACCGTTGGGATAACCGGCATCCGCCAGCAGCGCCTTGGCTTTGCTGTAATCCACCGCTTTTTTCGCCAGGTTGGCGAAGAATGGATACGCGCCGTTAATTGGCGTGTCGTTGCCCGGTGAACCCAGGCCATCCGCCACGAAATCCACTGACGCCTGACGATCAACACACAGCGCCAGCGCCTGACGCACCCGCACATCGTTGAACGGTTTTTGGTCGCAGCCCATGTTCACATTAAGGAACTGGCCGGAGGCCACGCGCAGCGGCAGCACACCGGAAGATTTGGACAGGCGCGCGAACTCGCTCGACTGCGCGCTCAGCATCAGATCGGTGTCACCGGCGATCAGCGCGGAACTCTCCGCGATGCCATCGGGATAAACCACCACTTCCACGCCATCCAGATAGGGGCGCGCCGGATCGTAGTAATGCGGATTGCGCTTCACCACAATTTTGCGTTCTGGATCATAGGACACCAGTTGGAAAGGACCGGCGCCGAACGAGGCTTTGCTCAGCTTGTCATACTGGCCTTGCGCGATACTGGCGGGGATGATTTTCGCATCCGGATAAGCCAGCATCACCGGCAAATCGGCGTAAGGCGCATCGGTTTCAATCAATACCGTATTGGTGTCTGGCGCGCTGACGGCTTTAATCGGCCCAATGTTATGCAGCGCCGGTGAGGCATTTTTTGGATCGAGCAGCGCCTGCAGGCTGGCGACCACATCCGCTGAGGTTAACGCGGAACCGTCGCTGAACTTCAGGTTCGGGCGCAGGGTAAATGTCCACTGCTTGAGATCGGCGCTGGCCTGCCAGGATTGCGCCAAATCGGCTTCGGCTTTCATCTCCTGCGTCAGACGCGTTAAGCCGCTGTACAGCAGTTCCGCCACCAGATATTCCGGGTTGACGCGAACCTGATGCGGATTGAGCACGCTGACGGCCTGGTCAACGCTGATGCGCAGCACGCCGCCTTTACGCGCGGTGCCGCCCGGCGTAGCGCTCGTCACCTGCGCGGCATGGGCCGAGAACGACCAGGGCAGCATCGCTGCGCCCGTCAGAGCGGTAGAACTGGCGATAAACTGTCTGCGGTTTAACCCTTTCATTGCGCACATCTTCTCTTCCTCGTTAAATAGTTAATTACCCTGGGTTGGCTGAAAATCATCGGCGAGATACGCCAGAATGGACTGCGAAAGTGCGATCAAATCTGCCAGCGTGGTGTACTCATCGGCGGCATGAATGCGATTGTCGGGACGGGCGAGGCCGCCGAGTAAAATCTCCTGAATCCCGGCTTGCTGGACCCAGCCCATATCGGAACTGGTGGACGATCCCCAGGGTTTGAACTCGCTGGGTTGGAAGCCAAATCCCTGACTCAGTGCCGCCTGCCAGCGCGGCCAATGCGGTCCGTCAGGATTTGCGACCGGCGCCAGATGACCAATCATTTGCAGCGTGACGTCGAGCGCGCGGCTATCGCGCATCGCGTTTTCCACGCAGTGCGTCAGCTCTTGCCACACCGCGTCAAAGCGCTCCTCCGGCGCGTAACGGCGATTAATCAGCAGCTCAAAACGTTCCGGGATGGTCGAGCCTTTGCTGCCGCCCTGTGCGGCAGCCAGCGTTAACAGTGACGTCAGCGGTTTGCCCTGATAATGCGGCGGAGAAGGCATCGCCGAGGTGCGTTGTTCCACCTCGAGCTTCAGCTGGTAAAGCGCGTTCATCAGCGGCAGCGCCGCTTCGATAGCATTGATGCCGTTAACCGGATCGCCAGAGTGCGCCGAACGTCCGGTGATAATCACTTTGAGATCGATGCTGCCAAAGCAGCCGGCCCAGATGCGCGGTACCGCGCCGCCGTTGAAGCTGAGCAGATGACCGGAGAAAAGCTGTTGTTCCGCCAGGTAACGGATACCCGGATACAAGCCGCCCTCTTCATCAGTGCACAGCAGAAATACCGGATTAAAACGCAGCGGAATCGCCGCCGCCTGCGCCGCGCGTACCGCCGCCATCGCCGCAACAATGGTGCCTTTCATGTCTGCGGCGCCGCGCCCAAACAGCTTGCCTTCCGCTGCAGTCAGCGTCAGCGCCGGAAAACGCCAGCCATCACCGGCGGGCACGGTATCGGTATGGAAATAGAGATTGCAGTTTTCAGCCGCACCGGCATCGAGTGACGCCAGCAGATTGACGCGTTCACCGTACGCGCTGCCGTCCGGTGCCTGCCATAAATGTTCCGGCACCGAGACACGCGCAAAGCGGAAATCCAGCGGCTGCAACAAGTGCGTCATCACGTCAGCAAAAGCGCCATAACCGTTGCCCGGCGGGAAGCAGGTATCGACCTCGAGCATCTGTTTAAGGTCATGCGACATTTGCGCGCCGTCGTTAGCAATCATCGCTAATGCACTGTTAAAGCGTGAATTTTTCATCATAGGATTATCGTCTGTTGTATTTCTATATAGTTTATAGATAATGCAATTCAACCACGGCGGTCAATCGGTAATAGGAAACATGCAAAAAAACTATGACGCGAACGATGCTCAACCTTTCGCCAGGCTCAGCGAAGGTGAAGGTGCGCCGCTCTATGAAGTGGTCAAGCGCCATATCAGCGAATCGATCCTGCAAGGCGAACTGCCCGCAGGCACAATTTTGCCGAGTGAAAATAGCCTGGCGGCGAAGTTTGGTGTGTCGGTTGGCACGGTGCGAAAAGCACTGGCAGCGCTGACCACGGAAGGCATGCTGATGCGCCGTCGCAAAACCGGCACCGTGGTCACCGGCTGGGCGCCGCTGCACAACCTCAGCCATTTTTTCCAGTATTTCCGGCTGCACGATAAAACCGGCGGATTGCTGCAATCCGATACCCGTTTACTCGATTATCAGCTCAGTCATGCCAGCGCCGACGAGGCGGAGAAACTGCAAATTGCACAGGGCGATGAGGTGATCCGCCTGAAGCGTGTGCGTCGTGTGAAGGGCATCGCCGCGATGCATGAAACGCTGGTGTTGCCGTCGGCGCGATTGGTCGATTTTCCTTCCGCCGATCAGTTGCCGCCACTGCTCTATCGCTATCTGTTTGAACGCTACGATTTGCGCGTCGCTGCGGTGCGCGAGCAAATCACCGCCACGCTGGCGAATGAAGAGGATGCCGCACTGCTGGAGCTGAGTTTGCCGCACGCCGTGATGGTGATTGATGAAGTGTCGTTTGATCAGAGCGCCCTTCCGGTGATTCTGGCGCACCACCGTTTTAGCACCGAAAACTTTATGTACGTGAATGAGATTCGCTGATCGCGCGGCATGAACCGCCGTTTGAGTCAGGTTAAACAGCGCAGATGCGCCGGGTTTCTGGAAGTTTCGGGAAAATGTTCTACGCTTTGAAGGTAGTTAAACGTATTCCACTGAAAGGAACTCATCATGATGAATAAAACAGTACTGGCAACGGCATTTCTTGGCACTTTTATGGCAATGACATTAACCGCTTGCTCTTCTAATCAGGCGATTAAAACCACCGACGGACGCACTATCGTGACGTCGGGTAAGCCGCAAATCGACAGCGACACAGGCCTTGTTTCTTACAAGGATGCGCAAAGCGGTAAAACTGAGCAGATCAATCGCGACAAGATTACCAACATGAGCGAACTGGATAATTAATATCCTTTAACTAGCCTGGAGAGACTAATGAAAAAATCAATTTTGCTTTCTGTTACTGCGCTTATTGCCCTGTCCGCTCTGACCGGTTGTACACGGACCTCGTACGCCATCCACACCAATGATGGACGCACCATCGTGACCGATGGCAAACCACAGGATGCCGAAACCGGCCTGCTGGGTTACGTCGATGCCAATGGTGTTAAGCAGCAAATCAATAAAAGTGACGTAAAAGAGATCTCTGAAGTTCCTAAGAAATAACTTTTCTGCCTGAAGCCGCCCGCTATAGTGAATTTTTGCCATAGCGGGCGTTAGTAATGACCTGATGTACTTGCTTCAACCAAAGTCGCTCTGCAATCCATCGATATACTTTTTACTCTCCCTCAGCACTTCAATAATCCGTTCCAGTTCCACTGGCGTATCAGTGCGTACCGGCATACTGTCAGCCAGTCGGTGCATACGCAGTGGAATTTCCAGCGTACAAGGAATATCTTGCGCAGCCAGTGACTTGATGAGCGGCTGATAATCTAAGATGCCCTGTCCAATGGGCGGAAAGTGAAACTCTGCGCCCTGTTTATACACATCTTTAATGTGGCAATGACGCATCTGCGGCAACAGTTGCATTATTTGTTGTATCGCATCCGCCTGAGGTCGCAACGACACCATATTGCCGGCATCGCCATTAAACGCTACAGCTGCACTGCCCACCTCTCGCAGCAACTCTTCGCCCTCGGCTGCCAGCGCAAACGCATCATAATTATGGTCGCCGCCATTCTCGATCAGTAAACAACAACCAGCATGCTCAAGATGCGGCGCGATCTGACGTAAATTACTCACCAGCGCCGCATAATCCTCACGCTTTGCCGTGCAGGCGTTGAGTAGCTTGACGCCTATCGCCTGAGCAAAACCGATGCGTGTTTGCAGATACGCAACCGCTTCGGGTCGCGCCAGATTAAAGGTGCAACCGAGCGCCAATGTTTTCAACTGATGCTTGTCCAGCAGTGTCCGAATGCGTTGCGCATTGGCCAGGCTAAACAGGCTGTCATCCAGGTCACCGACATAACCTTGGTTATAAGCGACCTCAACGTACTCATAGCCTAACCGGCTAATGATTCCGAAGGCGACATCCATGTCGTGCCCATCGAAAATCGAGGTGTTAACACCGAGTTTAAGCGAATTTGGCATAGCGAAGATTCTCCTGATAATCGGACATCGAACGATTACTGTGAATCAAATCGCGCCGGCTGCCATACGCACCAGCAAGCGGAAAGCGTTCTCAAACGCCGATGGCGTTGCAAGATTTTGCCCATATAAGTTGTATGCGGTGCCGTGATTGGCGGTCGCAATCGGAATCGGCAGCCCGCCCTGTACGGTAATACCGCGTTCGAAGCCAAGCATTTTTAACGCGGTGGCGAACTGATCGTGGTACATCGAAACCACAGCATCCAGATGCTGTGTCTCTACGGCTTTGTAGGTGGTATCGGCTGGATAAGGGCCATAGACATCAATACCTTGATCTTTGGCTTTTGCCATCGCCGGTTTAATGATGATTTGTTCCTCATCACCAAACAGACCATTCTCACCACCATGTGGATTCAGGGCCTGCACGGCAATTTTCGGCTGCGCAATGCCCGCCTGACGCAGCGTGCGATCCATCAGCGCAATGGTATCGACTACGCCTCCAACGCTGAGGTTCTTCACGATATCGCGGAAGGGAATATGCGAAGTGGCGCGTCCAGCCCAGAGGTCATCCACCACATTCACCTCACAGCAGAAACTATCCCACTTCAGCAGTTCGGCGAACCAGTGCAATTCATCGCGATGCTGCAGCCCTCCCATATGCATCGCTTGCTTATTCAGCGGCGCAAAACAGACGCCTTGCGTAATGCCCTGCTGGGTCAATTCGACCGCACGCGCCAGCGTTTCCAGGATATACACGCCGCTCTGCTCGCTTGCATTGCCATAATCAAAAGGCGTGCGTGAAGACCAGTCATGATTGAGCAGCAACGGTTTACCTGACGTGAACCTGATATTTGCGGTATCAGCGATTTCGTCATAGTCGAAACGCTGACCGGCAATAGTCATGCCTTTTTCCAACTCCTGCTGGTCGGCAATGATAATCACGTTAGCCAGTTCACGTAGCCCCGGCTGCGACAGCACTTTGGCAACTAATTCGGGACCAATTCCTGCTGGATCGCCCAGCACCAGTGCAACAGAAGGTTTTTTCATCAGGATTTCCTCAGTGATAAGCATTATTTGCGGGCTGTACTTCACCGCGAGAAGGGGAATCTTCAGACAACGGAATGTCCGGGCGCATAAAGAAGGTAAGCACGATGCCGACCATCAGCAGCACAACCGAGCCATAAAATGGCAAGCTCCAGTTGCCGGTTCTATCAATGATGATGCCAAACAGAATCGGCGAAATGATGCCCGCCACCGCTGAGCCGGCATTAACCAGGCCACTGGCGACGCCAACGAACTTAGGCGTGATCTCCATTGGCACTGCCCAGATAGGGCCTATGGTCAATTCGAGGCAGAAGAAGGCCAGACCAAGACAGGCGGTAATCACCGTCATGTTGGTGGAGCTAATCACCGGAATGAGCAGCAAACCGGCGCTCAGAAAGCTAAAGATAATGACGTTACGTCGCGCCGCCACTACATTGCCGGTGCGTTTCAGGATTTTGTCACTCACGATGCCGCCGACGGTATTCCCCACCACACCCGAGAGAAATACTGCTGAGGTGAAGAGTGCGGATGATTTCAGGTCCATGCCGCGACCGTTCATAAAGAAAGTCGGAAGCCAGGTGAAGAACAGCCAGCCGGTCCAGCCGTAGCAAAAATAGACGCCCATGGTTGGTCCAATACGTTTGAGCAGCGCTTTCCATGGCGTGGGGGCTTTCACTTTGTCCGTTATGTAGGCATCAAGTTTTGGCAAAATCTTGCGTTCTTCTTCGCTCATATCGGCAATGTGATGTGGATTATCCCGGAAACCTACCACCCAGAAACCGAGCCATACGGCGGTGATAACGCCCAATGCGATAAATGAGAAGCGCCAGGAGTGCATCAGTACTAACAGCGCCACCAGCGATGGCGTAACAGCATTACCAAAGCGTGAAAATGAGTGGGTGATACCTTGTACAAAGCCACGCTTCTCGCTGGAGAACCAGAATGTCATGGCGCGCGCTTGTGACGGCAATGCCGCCCCTTCGCCTACGCCAAGCAGCATGCGTGACAGAAACAGCGAAGCGAAACCACCCGCGAAACCGGTACAAATGGTCGCGACCACCCAGATGCTGCCGCAGATGATAATGGTTTTGCGTGCGCCGAAACGGTCAACAAACCAGCCACCGATAATCTGAAACACTAAGTAGGTGTAAGCGAAGGCAGAAAATATCAGGCCCAGATCGGTGTTATTGAGGCCAAGATCCTGCTTTATCAGCCCCGCCGCAGTTGAAAGGTTGACGCGATCGACGTACATCAGAAATGACAGGGCGCAGAAAAGCGCCAGTACTTTCGTACTGTATCGGTTTTTCATGGATGAACCTTTTGGGTTTAGGTCAGAGGTTGTAGGCTGCACCTTGCTCAAATGAACGTTTGTTGTTCATTTGTTATATTTTATCGCTTATTTTTCGCCTGCTCATTGTGAGCACCATCACAATAAGCCTGCTAAGTAGTTTTCAGCGTTCAAGGTGTGATCGTCATCTCAGCATTGCCCGCTGACGATGAACATATGCACAATCAACCACTAAGCCATAAACAAAAGCTCATTGGATAAACGTTACGGTCTGTTCCTGATGCGTACATATGCGCAGTGAATGTTGCGGAGTGAAGCTGGTTTATCGGTCGCCATAAATGGCGACCCTACCGTTGTTTGGCGAGGTTTTTGTAAGGTGCGCATCCAGGCGCACCTGGATAAATAGACAAATTAATGTGCCGCTACAGTGCGTGTCGCTTTTCGTCTCAACGCTCTTTAAGCGATGTAGATAAGATAGACCGCCAGATGCACCATAGCGCAAACGCTAATAACCATCAGCAATGTCAGTACGCCTTTGCCAGGATTCAACGCTTAAAGTCCCTAAAACGTATACGTCACCGCCGCTGTTGCGGTCAGCTGGTTCTGCCTGAATACAATGGGACTGTCTGCCGCGTGATCGTCCAGCCACGTGTAACCCGTGCTCAGTGCGCCGCCCCAGTGCTGAGTAAACTGATGACTCCATGTCAGGTCGGTTTCTACCCCATAAAATCCGGCTGCAGGTGAGTAAATCGTATAGCCACTTTTGTCGCTTTGACGCGCGTTGACGCCGTACCAGGTTTGCATGTAGCGCGCATCTCCAAACAGCGCGGAGGTCTGCAAGGAAAGGTTATCTTCCTGGGTTTGCAGCGGAATCAACGTTAACGAAGTACGATAATTTACGCCCTGGCTGGTTGTTAGGGGCAGAACGGCTTTCGCTTCCAGAATCAGCCATGGCGAGATCGCCCAACCGGCAGCTATTCCGGTGTTGAGCGTGGCATTGATTGTGCCCATGCCACGCAGCTTGTCAGAACCATCGCGCCAGTCGGAATCCTTGTCCGCCCTGCCCAGGCCATATCCCAATGTCTGCTCCAGATACAGGCCGCTGTCACTTTGCAAATCGTAACCGACACCCTTTTGCGAATCGATGAAAAATGCGCCCTTTCGGGCCTGCACCATCGGCACCACCTGCCAGCGTTGCTTATCTGCGCCGCTGTATTTCGGTGTGGTTTGCGCGCCCACGCCCATCATCACGCCATCCTGCGCTGCGCTGTCATCAGCGCGCGTGCTGGCACTGAAACTGACCAGTAACAAACAGCCACTGTACAGCGCCTTTTTTCTGGTTATCATCGTGTCACCTCAGTTACCCATCTGTTTTTAGCCCCTTGCCCGGGCGTTGCGTCACAGGTCGGAGTATCCCGAAGCAATGTCAATTAAGTGCCAGGGATTTATGAAGAAACTGTCAAGGTGAGCCATGAACAACAGACGAGTATTGGTTATTGAGGATGATGCAGACGCGGCAGACGTGCTGGAAGCCTATCTGCTACGCGAAGGATATGCCGTGGAGATTGCCGGTAATGGGCTTAACGGACTTGAGCGCGTAGAGAAGTGGAAACCCGATCTCATTCTGCTCGACATCATGTTACCCGGCATGAACGGCACCGAGGTGCTGGCTGCCGTGCGACGCCGCGCTGACACGCCAGTGATTATGATTACCGCGATGACGGACACGCCCGACAGAATCGGCGCGCTGCGCTTGGGCGCGGATGACTACGTGGTGAAACCCTATCATCCGGGTGAAGTGGTTGCGCGCGTGCAGGCCGTGCTGCGCCGCAGCCGTGCGGCAGTTGCCGAGGATGAAGTGCTGCGCTGGCAAGCGCTGGAGGTTAATACTGCGGCGATGACCGCCGTCGTCGCGCAGCCAGAGCAGCATCCAACCCGCATTGACCTCACGCCAACCGAATTTTCTCTGTTGGTGACGCTGATGCGAGCGCCAGTGCGCGCGCTTAGCCGTCAATATCTAATCGAAACCTGTATGCCTGAAAGCGAGGCGCTGGAAAGGGTGATCGATACCCACGTCTACAACCTGCGTAAGAAGCTCGAAAACGCCGGGTTGTCAGAGATATTACTCAACGTGCGCGGCGTGGGTTACAGGTTCAGACAGCCATGAAACAGTCACCTCCTCAAACGCTGTGGCGCTGGATCTGCGTGCGTATTTTGACACTGGCCATCGTCACGGTTATTGCCGTCGCCGGGATTATGTTTCTGCGCTTTGCGCTGCAAAACCTGTGGATTATCCACCATATGCCGCCGGACATGCGCCAGGAATTTCTGACGCTGCGCGCGCATCCGCAATCTAATCTGCCGCGCTTCCACGAGATCGTTGATGAACGCTGGGGTGTGCGCTACTCCGATCCTTCGGTCGGTGCCGCTGACTGGTTGATGGTGATCATCCTGATTTTCATCATTACGCCGTTTGTTGCCTTCACCGTTCTGCGCAACGCCCGCCCGCTGGCGCTGCAATTCAGCCACCTGAAAAAAACCGCTGATCGGGTATCCGAAGGGCAGTTTGGCTCATCCGCCACCATGGTAAAAAGCGCCCCGGCGGAGCTGCTGCACTTCGCGCACGACTTTAATCGCATGAGCCAGCAACTGGCGCTCTACGATCGTGAGCTGCGCGCCTCGCACGTGGCGCTGGCACACGAACTACGCTCGCCGCTGACGGCCGCCATGGGTCGAATGCAAGGTCTGCTGGATGGTGTGTTTCAGCCTGAACCGCAGCAGCTGGAAATGGTCATGAAACAGTTGCGTCACATGAGCCGACTCATTGATGAGCTCCACCTGCTGTCACTGGCCGACGCCGGACAACTCAAGCTGGATCTGCATGTGATCAATCCGGGAGAACTGGCACGCGAGCGCGTGGCCTGGGTGCGACCGCAAGCCGAAGCCAGCGGCATGATCATCAGCGTGGTAGCAGACAGCACGCTCACCTGCCGCGCCGATCCCTTCCGGTTGGGTCAGGTTTTTAGCGTGTTGATTGAAAACGCCTTGCGCTATGGCAAACCTGCGGGCCAGTTGCAGATTATCGCCCGGGCGGTACCGGGAGGCTGCAGTATTGAATTCAGGGATGATGGCCCCGGCGTCACACCGGCGTTTCTGCCAGAGATGTTCGAACGCTTCACGCGCGGCGAATCCTCACGCGCGCGACACTCCGGCGGCAGTGGACTTGGCCTGTCGATCGCCCGCGCCATCTGCGTGGCGCACGGCGGCAGGATTAGCGCCAAACTCCCCAAAGAGGGTGGTCTCAGCCTGGCAATTTTTTTGCCTAACGTCAGTACGGAGCCGTTGTCGCGCTCTTGACAGGATCTTGACTCGCCGTACAAAGAATCTCGACAGTAAGCCGTTTTAATGGCGCCAAATCCTTGTACGGAGAGGCGCCATGACAGACTCTTTCACCGGCCTGGTCAAACAGGCCGCCAATCATCTTATCGATGCACAACGCTTAATAGCGTTGCTGCCGTTGTTGCCCTGCATGGTGGTCATCGCCTTATCGCTCACCGCCTGCGGGCCACGCGATCCCTTACCCCCGGCGCCTCCCCGGCCGGTAAAATTCATCATCGTGAAGCCTGCCACGCAAGGGCGACAAGTGCAGATGACCGGTGATATTCACGCCCATGACGAAACATCGCTGGGTTTCAGGTTGGATGGGCGGATTCTGGCGCGATCTGCCGAAGTGGGCGACCGCGTCAACGCGGGCCAGGTGCTGGCCACGTTAGAAAGCAGCACGACCCAAAACGCGTTACAGAGTGCGATGGCTGACACCGACAGCGCACGGGCAACGGAACGCGTCGCGGCGCTGAATCTGCACCGTATGAAACAGTTGATGCCTTCCGGTGCGATTGCGCGCGCGCAACTCGACAGCGCGCAATCCGATTGGCAATCCGCCGCTGCGCGTCTGCAGAGCAGCGAAGCCGCACTTAACAACGCGAAAGAAAATCTGCGCTGGACCCAGCTAACGGCCCCTTTTAGCGGCGTGATCACCGCCGTCAGCGCATCTGCCGGACAGGTAGTGAGCGCCGGTCAAACGGTGATGTCGCTGGCAAGCGGTACACAGCGAGATGTGGTGATGGATGTACCTTTCCCGGCGGCATTTTCCTCGCTTCCTGGCGACGCCTTTCATGTATCCCTGCTCGCTTCACCGGCGATTATCGCACAGGCGCATCTGCGCGATATCAGCCCGCAGGCTGATTCACAGACGCGCACCTGGCGGGTTCGATTAACGTTGGACGACCCGCCGCCAGCAATGCTGCTGGGTGCCAGCGTCAGCGTTGCGCTGCCAGAAAGCGATCCACGCACCTTCATCCTTCCTGCATCCGTGCTGACTCGCCTGGCGGGCAAGCCGGCGGTGTTTGTGCTGGATGCGCAGCGCGGCAAGGTAACGCGCAGTACGGTGGTGATTTCCCGCTACACCGCCAGCGAAGTCTATATCGCGAGTGGTCTCACGGCAGGCGAAAGCGTGGTCACGGCCGGCGTGAGCACATTGCGCGATGGCGAAGCGGTTGCGCTGGGAGATGAGCAGCCATGAGTGAACATTCAGCTCGCGCTAAATTCAACCTTTCCGCTTGGGCGCTAACTCATCAACAGCTGATGGCTTTTCTGATGCTGATGATCCTTGGCGCTGGCATGCTCAGCTATCAGGCGCTGCCGCGCAATGAAGATCCCGCCTTTACCATTAAAACCGCAGTAGTCTCCGCGCAGTGGCCCGGCGCCGATCTCAACGATACGGTGCAACTGCTGACTGAGCCGCTGGAGAAAAAGCTGCAGGAAGTGCCCTATCTGGATTACGTGCAGAGCGAAACGCATCCCGGCAAAACCGTTATCTTTGTTAATCTACGCGATAGCACGCCGCCCGCCAAAGTGCAGGACATCTGGTATCAGGTGCGCAAGAAAATGCAGGATGTCAGCAGCACGCTGCCTGCGGGCGTTGCGGGCCCGGCGGTCAATGACGATTTTGACGATACCTTTGGCACGATTTACGGTTTTACCGCTGAAGGATTCAGTGCACGTGAATTGCGCGATCGCGTCGAATCAATTCGCGATCGGCTGATGAGCGTGCCAGACATCGGCAAAATTGCGTTGCTCGGTGTGCAGGAGGAGCAGATTGTTGCCAGCTTTTCTCCGCGCAAACTAGCGGGTATGGGCCTGAGCCTGCAGCAGGTCACCGATGCCTTGCAGGCGCAGAATGCCTTATCATCCGCAGGCGTCATTCGCACCGGCAGCGATAACATCTCGCTGCGCGTCAGCGGTGCCTTCAACTCGGAACAAAGTCTGCGTGCCGTTACGCTGCATCTCAACGATCGCTACATTCCCCTGACCGATATCGTCACGCTGTCGCGTGTGCCTGCCGAACCGCCAATGCCGCTTTATCGCGTCAACGGTAAGCCCGCGATTGGGCTGGCGATCTCAATGGCACCGACCGGCAATATGCTGGATTTTGGTAACGCGTTAACGGCTAAGATGTCGCAAATTGCCAGCCAACTGCCGCACGGCATTGAGGTAACGAAGGTAGCCGATCAGTCGCGGGTGGTCAGCAATGCGGTCAGTGGATTTGTGCGGGTGCTCGGCGAAGCTATCGTTATCGTGCTAGCCGTCTCTTTCGTGTCGCTTGGACTGCGCGCCGGTTTAGTGGTGGCAGCGGCAATTCCATTAGTGCTGGCGATGACGTTTACCGGCATGATGCTGGCGGGCATTGGGCTGCAACGTATTTCCCTTGGCGCGCTGATCATTGCGCTGGGCTTGTTGGTTGATGACGCGATGATCGCGGTGGAAACCATGGTCGCTAGACTTGAAGCCGGTGATTCCCGCTGGCGCGCCGCCACGGTGGCCTTTGAAACTACCGCATTTCCGATGCTCACCGGCACGCTGGTGATGATTGCCGGTTTCATTCCCGTCGGCTTCGCCGCATCCGGCGCGGGAGAATATTGCTACTCGCTGTTTGTCGTGGTGCTGATCTCGCTGCTCAGTTCCTGGGTTGTCGCGGTGCTGTTCTCTCCGTTGACCGGCAGTTGGATCTTGTCATCAAGGCAAGGTAATTCTCACGCTGGGCCCGGTTTGTTGTCGCGTCTCTATCGCCATCTGATTTCACAGGTCCTGCGCCATCGAAGTTTCACGCTCGGTCTGGCGGGTGCTTCGCTGATGGTCGCCATCTGGGGCATGAGCCATATGCAGGGCGAGTTTTTCCCCGCCTCCGATCGCCCGGAGCTGCTGGTCAGCCTCACGCTGCCCGCGAACGCATCGCAGGCGCGCACGCTAAGTGTGGTGGAACAGCTCGAAGCGAAACTCAGCGGCAACGCGAATATTGACCACTTCTCCTCCTACAGCGGCAGCGGCGCCGTGCGTTTTTATCTGCCGATGGACGTGCTCAACGATGATGAAAACATTGCACAGTTGGTGGTGGTGGCCAAAAATCTGGCGGCGAGAGATCGGCTGAAAGCCGAACTCGACCGTCTGCTGGCACGTGAATTCAGCGATGTGGTGACGCGCGTATCGCCGCTGGAACTGGGGCCACCGGTCGGTTGGCCGATACGCTATCGCATCAGCGGGCCGCATTACGATGTGGTGAAACAGTATGCAGAAAAGCTGGCAGGCATCCTCGGGCAATCACGCGCGACGCGCAGTGTAAACATGACGGCGGGCGAGCCGGAACGCGTCATCACTTTTGTGGTGAACCAGACTGCAGCCCGCGCGGCTGGCGTCTCTTCACAGGATATCGCGCAGCTGCTGAACCGCGTGTGGTCCGGTCAAAGCGTGACGACCGTGAGAGATCATAATCGGCTGGTTGATGTGGTGTTGCGCGCCGACGATGCTGACCGGCTGGATTTGAGTAGCCTCGCTGCGCTCAAACTGACCACCGCAGCAGGCACGAAGATCGCCATCGGCCAGGTGGCGACGCTGCAGTGGGGATTGCAGGATCCGGTGATGTGGCGTCGACAGGGTTTTCCCTATGTGGTGGTACAAACGGATGTAGCGGCAGGCATGCAGGCGGAAGCCACATCCGCGCAGCTCAGTACGGCTGTTCAGCAGCTGCGCGCCGGATTAGCGCCGGGTTACACGCTTGATGAAGAGGGCACGGTTGCCGAATCCGATAAAGGTAACGGTTCGGTGTTTGCCGTATTGCCGGTGACGTTGTTTGTCATGCTAATTCTGCTGATGGTGCAGCTGCAACGAATATCGCGCATGTTGCTGGCATTGGCGATGGCGCCCTTTGGGCTTCCCGGCATTGTTTTGGCGATGCTACCCAGCGGCACGCCAATGGGATTTGTTGCCCTGCTCGGGATGATTGCGTTAGCCGGCATGATCATCCGCAACGCGGTAATCCTGATCATGGAAGCCGATAGCAATCTGCGCGTTGGCATGTCACGCAACGATGCGGTAAGCAAAGCGGCAGAGCATCGTGCCCGCCCGATTCTTCTTACCGCCTGCGCCGCGATTTTAGGCATGATTCCCATCTCGCATCAGGTGTTTTGGGGGCCGATGGCCTACGCCATCATTGGTGGGTTGCTGGTGGGAACGCTGATGACGCTGACGGTGTTGCCCGCAGCGCTCAGTCTGGTGATGCAGCGTGAATCAGCGTCTTCATCTAAATGACAAAGTGTTGGCTGGCATTGCGCCAGCCAACATGACTTAACGTGCCAGACGCCAGCCGCGTGTCAGGCGCTTCTCTATCTCCACCAGCACAAAGATCCCCACACTCACCGCCAGCGAAATCAGCCAGTATTTAAACGGCAGCGGCGCGGTGCCAAACAGCGTGTTCATCAATGGTACATAGATAATCATCGCCTGCAGCGCGATAAGCACCACGGTGACCAGCCAGATGCCACGATTTTTCAGCAAGCCGGTATCCAGCGAGAATCCGTTGCTGTTACGGCAGTTCAGCATGTAAACCCACTGCGCGGTGACCAGCATCTGCAACAGCACGGTACGGATGAACTCCGGCGTGTAGCCGCGCGGCTGAAGCCAGGCTTCCAGCACAAAGGCGCTAATCGAAATCAGCAGGCCAACGAAGATCACACGCCAGATGGCGTAACCATCCATCACCGGGCTGCGCGCGTTACGTGGCGGGCGGCGCATGATGTTGCGCTCTGCAGGTTCGAATGCCAGACCAAACGACAGCGTTGCCGAGGTCGCCATGTTCATCCACAGAATCTGCACCGGCGTGAGCGGCAGCAGGTTGCCCATCAGAATCGCAATGATGATCAGCAATCCCTGCGCAAGGTTAGTCGGCATGATAAACAGAATGGTTTTCTTCAGGTTATCGTAAACGCGACGGCCCTCTTTCACCGCCGCTGCGATGGTGGCGAAGTTGTCATCGGCGAGGATCATATCCGCCGCCTCTTTAGTCACTTCGGTGCCTTTGATGCCCATCGCGATACCGACGTTAGCCTGCTTCAGCGCAGGCGCATCATTGACGCCATCACCGGTCATACCGACGATTTCACCGCTGCTCTCCAGCGCTTTCACCAGACGCAGCTTATGCTCGGGGCTGGTACGGGCAAAGATGTCGTACTCACGCGCCGCCACGCCCAACTCGGCATCATCCATGTGCTCCAGCTGATAGCCGGTAATCGCAGAATCGCTGTTACCAATGCCCAGCATCTGGCCAATCGCCATCGCGGTTTCCGGGTGGTCGCCGGTGATCATCTTCACGCGAATTCCTGCCTGCTGGCAGTCGCGAATCGCGGTGATGGCTTCCGGACGCGGCGGATCCATCATGCAGGCCAGGCCCAGCATCTTCATGCCGTTGCGTAAATCATCGTGATCGATATGATGCTGCGCTTCCGGCAGCCAGCGCCACGCGGCGGCAACGGTGCGCAACCCTTCGCTGGCGTAAGTGGTGATCGCCGCTTCCCAGTAGCCGCGATCAATCACTTCCGCTTCGGTTGCGCCCTGCTGCTGCTGACACAGCGACAGCAACACATCGGGCGCGCCGGTCATCAGCAGGCACGGTTTGCCATCAATCAGGCAGCTCACCGCCATGTATTTGTAGGCAGAATCAAACGGCAACTTGCTGAGAATCTGCACCTTTTCACTCTGGATCCCCGCCTTGGCGGCCAGCACTTTCAGCGCCCCTTCGGTTGGGCCACCCACGATGCCCCAGTTGCCGTTGGCATCCTGACGCAGCTGGCTTTCGTTACAGATATCCACCACCTGCAAAAAGCCCTGCATCAGCGCATCGCTTTGCTGACCCGCTTCAAGGGTGAACTCACCTTTGGGTTCATAACTGTTGCCGCTGATGCGCCACTGGCTGTTCGCCAGCACCACCGCTTTCACCGTCATCTCGTTCATGGTCAGCGTGCCGGTTTTATCCGAGCAGATCACCGTCATGGCACCAAGCGTTTCGACCGTCGGCAGCTTACGAATGATGGCGTGATTACGCGCCATTGACTGCACGCCGAGTGACAGAATGATCGAGATAATCGCCGGTAAACCTTCCGGCACCGCCGCCACCGCCAGGCTGATCACCGACAGCAGCAGCTCCGTCACCGCGATGTCGCGCAGCAGATAACCAAACACGAACAGCGCAATCATCATCAGCATAATGATGGCAAAGATGGCTTTACCGAGCTTGTCGATCTGCACCAGCAGCGGGGTTTTCGCCTCCTCAATCGAGGAGATCATCGCATTGATGTGACCCAGCTCGGTGTCGCCGCCGGTGGCGATCACCACGCCCAGCGCGGTACCTGAACTGACGGTGGTGCCGGAATAGGCCAGATTCAGGCGATCGCCGAGCGCTTTTTCGCCCTCAAGCGCCACGGTGTTTTTTGACACCACCGTTGATTCGCCGGTCAGGATTGCCTCTTCGACGCGCAGGTTATGCACCTCGAACAGACGCAAATCCGCCGGGATCTTATCGCCAGGACGCAGCATCACCACATCGCCCACCACCAGATCCTGCGTGGCGACGGTGATCTGCTGGCCGTCGCGCAGCACCATGGCATCGCTCGACATCATGTTCTGGATGCTTTTTAGCGACTTTTCGGCGTTGCTCTCCTGAATGAAGCCGATCATCGCGTTGATCACCGCCACGCCGAGAATCACAAAGGTATCCACCCAGTGGCCCATTACCGCCGTGATCACCGCCGCAGCCAGCAGGATATAGATCAGCACATCTTTGAAATGCGCCAGAAAACGCATCAGCAGTGACTTTTCCGCTTTCTGCGGCAGCACGTTCGGCCCGTTGGCGTTGAGCCGTTGCTGGGCGTCGATAGTGCTCAACCCCGCTGGTGAACTGTTTATTGCGTTAAATACCGCAGCGTTATCCTGCTGATAATAGGGCCGCGCGGATGCCTCCGGACGTTTTGGCTGAATAGGAATAACAGTCATAATTAACCCCGTGCTAATGAATTGAAAATAAAAAAGCGTGCGAAAATAAAAAACACATTTTAATTATATTTTCCCGAAGCATACTGACCGTGGTCATGTTTTTATCGATTCAGAAATGTGATGCTAATAGTGATAGCACTGATTTCGCAGCGTTATTATTTAAACGAAAATAGAAAGGGTGCGTAACGCATATTAATTTTAGTTTCATCACGGAATCTATTATTCATAGGGAGAATTATTATGAATAAAATACATAACCTGACAATACCGATGATTATCTCCTTTATTATCATTGCGGTATCCTCAGCTACCGCCATCGGCTTACTCTCTTACCATGTGGTTTCGCGCATGGTGGCATAATTGATTTCGCCATGCACAGCTAAATTAAACCAAGGTTAAACACACAAAATTCATTTCCTATAATGGCCCTTATTTTGCTGAGGGTCATTATTCCCTCCTTCAGACAATGGCATATTCCCGCCCTTTCTCTCTTATTGAGGCTGGGGCATGAATAATTGGCCAGTGCTGGGCGCACTTCTAATTTGTTTGGTTTTGATCGGTTGTGACAATAAAAGCGGTGATGAAATCAGCGCACCGCGCGTAATTAAAGCGCTAACGCTGACGGAAAATACCACAGAAAAAGTCAGGATATTCCCGGCGCGTATTTCAGCGGGCGATTACACCGAACTGGCCTTTAAGCGTACCGGCCGACTGGCACAGTTGCAGGTACGTGAAGGCAGCCATGTTAAGGCTGGCGAGGTGATTGGTCGGCTGATCGATACCGATGCGCAGCTGCGGGTCAACGATCAGCAGAACAGATTCCTGCTGGCAGATCGCCAGTATCAACGCTTCAGTGCGCTGGCAACGCGCAGTGCGGTTTCGCAGGCGGATATGGATGTGCAAAAGGCGAATCGCGACTCCGCTGCAGTGGCGCTCAACATCGCCAAAGAGGAGCTGGATTATCACACCTTGCGCGCCCCCTTTGACGGCATCGTTACCAGCGTAGCATCGCAAAATCATCAGGTGGTCGCCGCTGGACAAACGGTGGCGGTGATCAGCCGCAACGATGTGCTGGATGTGATTTTCAGCGTGCCGGAAAACCTGTTCACCAGCCTCGACGTGCAGAACGTAAGTTATCTGCCAGAGATCAGCCTGAATGCGCTGCCGGGCCGGACGTTTCGCGCAGCATATAAAGAGCATCGCGCAGAAGCTGATGCCGCCACGCTAACCTGGCAAGTGGTGCTGACCATGCCGCGCCCGACGGATTTACCGCAGGTCAGCGGCTTAAGCGGCACGGTGAAAGTGCAAATGCATAATCTGCCCACTTCCGGTGGCACGCCACTGCTGCGCGTGCCCGCCAACGCGGTGTTTAACCCGGATCATAGCCTGCCGAATCAGCCTTACGTGTGGCTGGTGAGCGGTGAAGGCGATGTGGTTAACGTTCAGCAGCAGCCGGTGGTGGTGGGAAAACTCAATGCGCAGGGCATCGAAATTCTCTCCGGTTTGAAAGTGGGCGATCGCATTGTGGTCGCGGGCGTCAGCGATCTGCGTGATGGTCAGGCGGTGCGCCTGTGGACACGCGAGCGAGGTCTGTGATGCACCTGCTGGAACAGTTTCTCAAATACCCGATTCGCAGCTGGCTGGTGATCCTGCTGCTCGGCGTGGGCGGTATTTTTGCGCTACTCAATATTGGCCGCCTGGAAGATCCGCTTTTCACCATCAAATCGGCGGTGATCGTGACGCACTATCCCGGCGCGTCGGCGCAGCAGGTGGAAGAGGAAGTCACGCTGCCGCTGGAGAACGCCTTGCAGCGTTTGCCATCGCTCGACAACGTCAGTTCGATCTCCAGCAACGGCTTGTCGCAGATCACCGTTACGATTCAAAGCCACTATCGCGCCGATGACTTGCCTCAGGTGTGGGATGAACTGCGTCGCCGCGTTGACGATGCCACACGCCAGTTTCCGCCCGGCGTCAGCGCACCGCTGGTGAATGACGACTTCGGCGATGTGTACGGTTACTTCTTTACCCTGTCGGACGAGCACTTCACCAATAGCGAGCTGCGTACCTACGCCGATCAGCTGCGGCGTGAACTGAATCTGGTGCCCGGCGTGGCGAAAGTGGCGGTTGCCGGTATCGAGCAGGAGCAGGTGAATATCACGCTCTCCAGCCAGAAGATGGCGGCACTGGGTGTGACGCCGCAGCGCGTGGCCGCGTTGCTCAATAGCGTTAATGCCGTTTCCGATGCGGGCCAGATTCGTCTCGATAATGAAGCCATCCGTTTCCATCCCACCGGCGAATTTCAGTCGCTGGACGAAATCGGCGCGTTACCCATCTCTGCGCCCGGCAGCAGCCAGCAAGTGTTGCTGCGCGATATCGCCACGCTCAGCTATGGCGTGACCCACCAGCCGGGCAATCTCTATCACGCGAACGGCAACGCCGCGCTGGCGATGGGCGTTTCCTTTGCGCCTGGCGTCAACGTCATCGACGTCGGCGAGGCGTTAAGCGCCAAAATCCAGCAGCATCAGCAGGCCAAACCGCTCGGCATCGATCTGAATGTGTTTTATAACCAGGCGCAGGAAGTGAAGCAGTCGGTGGATGGCTTCATCAATAACTTCCTGATGGCATTGGCGATTGTGGTGGGCACGCTGCTGCTGTTTATGGGTGTCCGCAGCGGCATGGTGATCGCCGCCTCGCTGGCGCTCAATGTGCTGGGCACGCTGTTGATCATGTATCTGTTCAAGCTCGAGCTGCAGCGCGTATCGCTGGGTGCGCTGATTATCTCACTCAGCATGCTAGTGGATAACGCCATCGTGGTGGTGGAAGGCATCAAGGTCGATCGTCAGCGCGGTAAGCCGCTGAAACAGGCGATGATGCAGATGGTGAAACGCAGCGCGCTGCCGCTGCTAGGCGCCACGGTGATCGCCATCATTGCCTTCGCGCCGATAGGGCTATCGCAGGATTCCACCGGCGAATACTGTCAATCGCTGTTCCAGGTGCTGCTGATTTCTCTGCTGCTCAGCTGGATCACCGCGCTGACGCTGACGCCGGTATTCGTGCAGTGGATGGATGGCCGTAAGGCGATCAGCAAGGACACCACACAGCCGTATCAGGGCGTGCTGTTCCGCCTGTATCGCCGTGTGCTCACCACGCTGATGCGCTTCCGCATTACCACGTTGGTGCTGATGGTCGCGTGTCTGGCAACCTCGATCTATGGCTTCGGTTACGTTAAGCAGAACTTCTTCCCGGCCTCCAATACGCCGATTTTCTTTACCGATCTGTGGCTGCCGTATGGCACCGATATCCATTACACCGCGCAAACCGCGCGCGAAATTGAAGGCTGGATCAACCAGCAGCCAGGCGTCACCAGCACCGTGACCACCATTGGTCAGGGCGCGATGCGCTTTACGCTGACCTACGACGCGACGCGTCAGTACAGCAATTACGGGCAGATTATGGTGCGCGTGCAGGACGCGAAGCAGCTGGAAACGCTGGCGCAGCAGACCGAGCAGCACATCCGCGATCATTTCCCGCAGGTGACAGAGCGCATCAAACGCATCAATTTCGGCAGTGCCAGCGACAGCGCTATTGCGTTACGCGTCACTGGCCCCGATCCCATCACGCTGCGGCAGATTGCCAGCCAGATAGACGACATTTTCCTCGCCGAAGGCAGCGCATTTCCGCCGCGTAATGACTGGCAGGCGCGCAGTAAAGTGATCCGTCCGCAGTATTCGCCACTGCGCGGTCAGGAGCTGGGCGTGGACAAGCGCGATATCGACCGGGCGCTGCGTATCAACTTCAGTGGCGATAGCGTTGGCTTGCTGCGCGAAGGCTCACGCATGATGCCGATCATGCTGCAAACCTCAGAACATGAGCGGCAGAATATCGATCATCTTGGCAATATTCAGGTGTGGAGTCAGGCGCAACAGCGCTATGTGCCGCTGGCCAATCTGGTGAGTGATTTCCAGTTGGAATGGGAAGACCCGCTGATTATGCGTCGCGATCGCATGCGCGTATTAACTGTACAGACCGATCCCGATCCGGCCAGCGGTCGCACCGCTGCAGAGATTGTGGCGCGCGTGCAGCCGGCAATCGATCAGCTGAGCTTGCCCGCCGGATATCATCTGGAATGGGGCGGCGAGCTGGAGAGTTCCCGTGATGCCCAGAGCGGCCTGCTCGGATCGCTGCCGTTAGGTTTCCTCGCGATGTTTGTGATTACCGTGCTGATGTTTAATTCGCTGCGCGATGCGCTGGCGATCTGGATTACCGTGCCGCTGGCGTTGATTGGCGTCACCTGCGGCTTCCTGCTTACCGGCATCCCTTTTGGTTTTATGGCGTTGATCGGTTTGCTGAGTTTGTCGGGCATGCTGATTCGTAACGGCATCGTGCTGGTTGAGGAGACGCGCCAGCTGGCGCGGCATCAGCCGTTGCAGCAAGCGATTCTCGATGCCGCAACCTCGCGTCTGCGCCCGATTCTGCTCACCGCCTTCACCACCGTGCTCGGCCTGCTACCGCTGCTGCGCGATGTGTTTTTCCAGAGCATGGCGGTGGTGATCATTTTCGGTTTAGGATTCGCCACGGTGCTGACGCTGCTGGTGTTGCCGGTGCTGTATCAGAGTTTTTATCCGGGTAAGAAGGTTTGATGCTTGGGGTGTGTTGAGGTCGCCATAAATGGCGACCCTACAAAAGCGAGAACGGTGTTCGTAGGGTCGCCATTTATGGCGACCTTTTTGAAATATGCTCTCCCTGCTTTTCGTTTCCTGCACTCGCCAGCAATATCTTTTTCAACATAAACGTCAGCGGAATCGCCAGAATTGCGCCGATGATGCCCAACAGCGATTGCCAGACAAGAAATGCCAACAGCTGTGTGGTGAGCGCCATATTTAATCGTTTGCCCAATAATAACGGTTCAATCACTGAACTCAGGATTAAATTCAGTGCCACAAAGAACAGCGCGACCACCAATGCAGTTTGGATATCGTACAGCATATAACTTTGCAGCACGGGCGGGATCGCCGCCATAAATGAACCCAGCACCGGAATATAGTTGAAAACAAACATCAACACGCCCCAGAAAAAGGCGAACTTCAGACCAAGAAGATGCGCGCCAGCCCAAACAATAATGCCGCCGACAATACTGGTCAGGGTTTTTACCTGGGCATAAACGATAACGCTTTGCACGCCCTCTTCAAGCGCCACGTAATAGCGCTGATATTTCCCTTCGGCCTGTTTACGTAACAGAGTTTTCAAATTTTTCATTTCATACAGCATGAAAAACAGCATCAGAAATACCATCAGCCACCAGGAAAGAATGCTCGGTATTTGCGTGAGAAAACCGGTGACAAAACGCACCACCGCACCCGCATCGACAAACGCCAGCATGTCGTTGGGCGTCAACACAATGCCCAGATGACTAAACGTCTGCGTCACCGGCTCGAAGCGTTCGGCCAGTAGCTGCGGTGCCTGGCGGCTCAGCTGAATTAAATCGGGGGTTAATACTGTGAGTTTGATGATGGTAAACACAATCACCAGTAACAGCAGCACAATCACCAGCAAGGATGAGAGTAAACGCGGCACGCGTTTTCTTTCGAGCCGACTGATTAATGGGTCGAGCATTATCGCCAGAAACAGCGACAGCATCACCTGATTAATTAATGCTGATGCCAGATAAATACCGCTCAGAATTATGGTCAGCGTGGCGAGAATTAACAGTACGCGCAAAAGTCTTGACCATAAAGGAAACTCGTTCAATCCCATCGTTAAGATCCTTCATCCTATACAAAATGTATTATAGAGAAAAACCTGTGCGCTGGGCCTTGTTTGAGGTCAAGTGACGAAAAACATTCAGGCCGTGATTGCAACGGCCTGAATGTCACGCGCTATTAATTGATTCTGAATCTCCGCGTTAATGGTTTTTCGATTTCGACAATTAAAAACATCACGAAGCCAATGATCAGAGTAATAATCCAGTAGCGTAACGGTAGCGCGGTGGTACCAAATAGCAGCTGCATAAAGGGCGCGTAAATAATCAGCAATTGCAGGACCAGCAGCACGCCGCTCACAATCCAGATGCCTTTATTCATCAGCAAACCTTTGCTTAATGAGAAGCCGTCAGACACACGACAGTTCAGCATATAAAACCACTGCGCTGTCACCAGCGTTTGTAATAACACGGTACGGATAAATTCCGGCGAATAGCCGCGCGGTTGCAGCCAGGCTTCCAGCACGAAGGCGCTGATGGCAATCATCGAACCAACAAAAATCACGCGCCAGATGGCGAAACCATCCATCACATGCAATTTGGGATCGCGTGGCGGACGACGCATGATGTTGGGTTCACCCGCTTCAAATGCCAGGCCAAAAGAGAGCGTGGCGGAGGTCGCCATGTTCATCCACAGAATCAATACCGGCGTCAGCGGAATTAAGTTACCGGCCAGCAGGGCAATGATGATCAGCAAGCCCTGCGCGAGGTTGGTTGGCATGATGAACAAAATGGTCTTTTTCAGGTTGTCATAGACACGCCGCCCTTCACGCACCGCGCTGGCAATGGTGGCAAAGTTGTCGTCGGTTAACACCATATCGGCGGCTTCTTTGGTCACTTCGGTGCCTTTAATCCCCATGGCGATACCGACATCGGCCTGCTTCAGCGCAGGCGCATCGTTAACGCCATCGCCGGTCATCCCGACCACCTCTTTCTTACTCTGCAGTGCCTGCACCAGACGGAATTTATCTTCCGGGCTGGTGCGGGCAAAAATGTCGTAAGCCTGCGCCGCCTCGCCGAGTTGATGATCGTCCATTACTTCCAATTCGCGTCCGGTAATGGCAGTACTGGCGTTACCGATTCCCAGCATCTGCCCAATACTCATCGCCGTTTGTGGATGGTCGCCGGTGATCATCTTGACGCGAATTCCTGCTTGCAGGCAGTCGCCAATCGCGGTGATGGCTTCGGGTCGTGGCGGATCCATCATCCCAGCGATGCCGAGCAGAATCATACCCTGCTGCAGATCCTGATGCGTCAGTTCACTTTGCCCTGGCGTGGCCGGTTTCCAGGCCGCCGCCACCATGCGTAATCCCTCGCGCGCATACTCTTCAATTTTGGCTTCCCACCACGCCAGATCGATCGGTTGCAGCCCGGCTTCGGTTTGCTGCTGCTGACAATGCCTGAACAGCACGTCCGGCGCGCCGGTCAGCAATACGCACTCTTCATCGCCGATCAGATAGTGCGTCGACATGTATTTGTATTGCGAATCGAAGGGGATTTTATTGCGCAGTTCGGTGGTAACTGAAGGCAGATGTCCTTTGGCGGCCAGCACTTTGAGCGCGCCTTCGGTCGGGCCGCCGGTGATTTTCCACAGGCCGCTTTCATCTTTGATCAGCTGGCTGTCGTTACACAGATCGATGGTGCGCAGATAGCGCTCCAGTATCGAACCCTGCGCCACTTTCACCGGCACGGTGTCATCGGCTTTATGGATGGCGCCCACCGGTTCATAGCTGACGCCATCAACGCGGTAGATCTGATCGGCGGTGATAATCGCTTTCACCGTCATTTCATTCATGGTCAGCGTGCCGGTTTTATCCGAGCAGATCACCGTCATCGCGCCCAGCGTTTCAACGGTCGGCAGCTTGCGGATGATCGCCTGCTGCTTCGCCATGGTTTGTACGCCAAGCGACAGAATGATCGAGATAATCGCCGGTAATCCTTCAGGAACAGATGCCACCGCGAGGCTAATCAGTGACAGCATCAGCTCGGAAACCGGCATATCGCGGAACAGCAAGCTGAAGACAAAGAGCGCGGCCATCATCGCCAGGATGATCAGGAAAATCGCTTTGCCGAGTTTATCCATTTGCACCAATAGCGGTGTGCGGTGCTTTTCGATGTCGGACATCATCTGGTTGATGTGGCCAAGTTCCGTGGCGCCGCCGGTGGCGATCACCAGCCCTTTTCCGCCGCCCGAACTGACGGTGGTACCGGAGAACAGCAGATTGGTGCGGTCGCCGAGCGGCAGCTCGCCGGTCAGCGCGTCCGTGCCTTTCTCCACCACGGTGGATTCGCCGGTCAGAATCGCTTCTTCAACGCGCAGGTTATGCGCCTCAATCACGCGCAGATCCGCCGGAATGCGGTCGCCGGCGCGGATCACCACCACATCACCCGGCACCAGCGCGGTGGTGGGCAGCGTTTCGTGATTGCCGGCGCGGATCACCACCGTTTCGCTGGAGAGCATATTGCGAATACTTTGCAGGGATTTCTCCGCGTTGCTCTCCTGAATATGTCCAATCAGGGCATTCACCACCGCGACACCAAGGATCACCAGCGTATCGACCCAGTGTCCCATTACGGCAGTCAGCAGCGCGGCGGCGAGCAGAACATAGATGAGAACATCGTTAAAGTGGGCGAGAAAACGCAGCCAAACCGGCTTGCCGGGTTTCTGTGGCAGAGCATTTTCCCCGTACTGTGTTAAGCGCGCCGCCGCTTCAGCACTACTGATTCCCTCGCTGGAACTTTGCGTACTGGCCAGCGTTTCATCGACAGAAAGTTGATAATAGGTACTTTCCGGTTTAGCAGTATTCATCGCTTTCTCCTCAAATCCTGTTTCGGAAATCAAGGCGGTGATATCCCGTGATTAACAAGTCGCCATTGAACGAAAAGATCAGACCTGACTTACCCGTCGAGTGAAGCGGTCCGTTTCAGATTGAAATATATGTAATTAATCGCTGCTCAGCGGCAGTGGAGCAGCCGTATTTTCTATACGAAATTGAAAGTCTTTTGGAAAATGAACGCTATAAACGTAGCACAGGGATATTCAACACATTTATTTCTCAATAAAAGTCGCGAGACGGAACCCATTTATCTCATCAGACTAATCCGATCACAGATAATAATAAAAATATAGTGTGATAATTCATAAGGCTGGCTGTTTTTAAGCAAATAATGAGGTTATTTTAAGTAAGTGTTTTATCCTGCTTTCATGGTTTTTAAATCTCTTTATTGGATATTGAACGAATTTAAATACTGTTTATTTCGTCAAAAATATTACAAGCTATCTGCCTTTACTTTTTTTGACATCTACGTCTATGCTCATCGATAACAAAAACATCCCGTTAATACTTCTCACCTTTTAGGGCGATGGCGCAGTTTTTCTGTGGTCATGGTTAATGGAGGCAACGATGTATGGTTATAGCCTGCTCCGTCTGAGTCTTTATGTTGTCATTGCAATCGTTACCTGCTCCGCCGTAGGACTATTCACTTATGCGGTTGTTTCTATGCTTGGTAATTAAATTATCCACTCAAATAATGCCAACAATGGATTCGTTGTTGCTGAGGATAAAACAGTGACTCGTTATATTACGCTGATTGCCATTGTTATATTGATAACAACTGGTTGCGATCAAAAAACACAGGAAGTCACGCCACCGCCGCGCATGGTTAAAGTCGTTGAGGTTATGGCTTCCGGCGAATCTCAACAACGCATCTTCCCGGCACGCATTGAGTCCGGCGACTCCACCGATTTGTCGTTTAAACGTGCTGGACTAATTGAATCGCTGGATATTCGTCAGGGCAATCGCATTGAGCAGGGCCAGCTCATCGCCAGGTTAGCAGCGCGTCAATGAACGACAAACCGCCGCCACTCTCGCCCAACGGCAATTTGACCGCTTCCAAACGCTATCCGGTCGTCAGGCGATTTCAAAGGCAGAGATGGATGTGCAGCGTGCCAACCGCGATGCGGCGAATGCTGCACTACAGATTGCCCGTGAAGAGCTCAGCCAAATGACGCTGACTGCGCCGTTCACTGGCGTGGCCGCCGTCGTCAACGTTCGCAATCATCAGGTGGTCGCCGCCGGACAGACCATCGCCACATTGACCCGCAACGATCTGCTCGACGTGGTGTTCAGCGTGCCGGAAAACCTGTTTACCACGCTGGATATGCGCAATCTGAGCTATCGCCCGGTGGTGCGCATCAACTCGCTGCCGGACCGCGAATTCCAGGCCGATTACAAAGAGCACACCAACAGCAGTAACACCAACTCGCTGACCTGGCAGATCATTTTAACCATGCCGCGTCCGGACGATTTTCCCGCAGTGGGCGGCGTCAGTGGCACGGTGACGATTAACCTCGCCAATCTGCCCGCCAACGTGAACCGCGAATCGCTGGTGGTGCCGGTGGAAGCGGTGTTCAATCCCGATAACAGCCAGCGCAATGAGCCGCATGTCTGGGTAGTGCAAGGCAGTGGCGATCAGCTGACGTTAGAGGATCGTAAAGTCAGCGTGGGTGAAGTGACCGATCGCGGCGTGGTGATCACCGCCGGGCTGCATGCCGGTGAGCGCGTGGTCGCCGCTGGCGTCAATGAGCTGCATGCTCAACAACCGGTTCGCATCTGGACGCGTGAGCGGGGGCTGTGATGGATATCTCCCGGCAGTTTATCGATAATCCGGTCCGCGTCTGGCTGGCGATTCTGTTATTGGGCGTCGGCGGTATTTTTGCTCTGCTCAATATTGGTCGTCTCGAAGATCCGGCGTTTACCATTAAAACGGCGGTGGTTGTCACCCACTATCCCGGCGCGTCTGCCCAGCAGGTGGAAGAGGAAGTCACTTTGCCGCTGGAAAATGCGCTGCAGCAGTTGCCCTATCTCGACAATGTCAGCTCCATCTCGTCCAACGGACTGTCGCAGATTACAGTGAACATTGACTCGCGTTACCACTCAAACCAGTTGCCGCAAATCTGGGATGAACTGCGGCGCAGAGTCGGCGATGCGGCGCGTTTCTTTCCTCCCGGCGTGGCCGCGCCGTTCGTTAACGATGATTTTGGCGATGTGTTTGGTTTCTTCTTCGCTATCTCTGGCGACAACTTCAGCAACCCGGAACTGGTGCAATACGCCGAACAGCTGCGTCGTGAACTGGTGCTGGTGCCGGGCGTCGGTAAAGTGGCGCTGGGCGGCGTGATCCCACAGCAAATCAATATCGATGTTTCCCTGACGATGATGGCCGCGCGCGGCATTTCGCTGCCGCAACTCGCCAGCGTGTTGAGCCGCCTCAACGTAGTCTCCAATGCGGGCGATATCAAAGCTGGCACGGAATCGATCCGTCTGCATCCGACCGGCGAGTTTCAAAACATCGAAGAGTTAGGCGACTTGCTGGTCAGTGCGCCGGGCGATCACGCCACCACTCGCTTGCGCGATATCGCCACGCTGTCGCGCGGGTTGAGTGAATCGCCTTCCAGCATTTACCACGCCAGCGGACGTCCGGCGGTTACCATGGGCATTTCGTTTATTCCCGGCGTGAATGTGATTGATGTCGGGCGCGCGCTGGAGGCCAAACTGCAGCAGATGTCGGCAGAAAAACCGGCGGGCATCCAGATCAATGTGTTTTACGATCAGGCAGCGGAAGTGGCGCATTCGGTTAACGGCTTTATTGCTAACTTCCTGATGGCACTGGCGATTGTGGTTGGCGTATTGCTGATTTTTATGGGCGTGCGCAGCGGCATTATCATCGCGCTGTCGCTGGCGCTCAATGTGCTGGGCACGCTACTGATCATGTATCTGTGCGGCATTGAGTTGCAGCGTATCTCGCTGGGCGCGCTGATTATTGCGCTGAGCATGCTAGTGGATAATGCGATTGTGATTGTCGAAGGCGTACTGATCGCGCGTCAGCAAAATTCACCGCTAATGACCACCATCAACTTTGTCATTCGCCGCACCGCCTTCCCGCTGCTGGGCGCGACCATTATCGCCATCCTGGCGTTTGCGCCGATTGGTCTATCGCAGGATTCCACCGGCGAGTACTGTAAATCCCTGTTCCAGGTGCTGCTGATTTCCCTGCTGCTGAGCTGGTTCTCGGCGCTGACCATCACGCCGGTGCTGATCAAATGGTGGCTGTTCAAAGCGCAGGCACCGACCAAAGCGGCAGCCGAGGTTTCGCCTTACAACGGCGGTTTTTATCGTCTCTATCAGCGCATGCTCAAGGTGCTGCTCAGGCAAAAAACTGTCACGCTTGCGCTGATGGCGGTGCTGCTGGCGCTGGCGATTTGGGGCTTCGGATCGGTACGGCAAAACTTCTTCCCTTCGGCCAATACGCCGATCTTCTTCGTCGATCTCTGGCTGCCGTACGGCACCGACATCAACGCCACCGAGCAGATGGCCAGCGACATTGAAAAATCGATCACCGGTCAAAAAGGCGTGGTGTCCACCGTCACCACCATCGGCCAGGGCAGCATGCGCTTTATTCTCACCTACAACGGGCAGCGCCAGTACAGTAACTATGCGCAGATCATGGTGCGCATGGACGATCAGCGCAATATCGCCGCGCTGTCACACCGTATTGATGCCTACATTGCGCGCCAGTATCCGCAGGTCAACGCCAGCACCAAACGCGTGATGTTTGGCCCTTCGGGCGGCAGCGCGATTGAGGTGCGTATTAAAGGTCCCGATCCCGACAGAATGCGTTTGATCGCCAGCCAGGTTGGCGACATCCTCACCGCCGATCCCGCCACTGAGACCGTGCGCAATGACTGGCAAAACCGCAGCAAGGTGATTCGTCCGCAGTTCAATCTGGCGTTGGGCCGCGAGCTGGGCGTCGATAAACAAGACGTGGATAACGCGCTGGAGATGAATTTTACCGGCAGCCGCGTCGGGCTGTACCGTGAAGGCGCTGACCTGCTGCCGGTGATCGTGCGGCCACCGGCCAGTGAACGGCAGGACGCTAATCATCTCAATAACGTGTTGGTGTGGAGCCAGAGCCAGCAGCAGTACATCCCGCTCAGCAACGTGGTAAGCGGCTTTACGCTGCAATGGGAAGATCCGCTGATTCTGCGCCGCGATCGCAGCCGGGTGCTCACCGTGCAAACCGACCTGAATCCGCTCAGCAACGATACTTCGGGGGATATTGTGGCGCGCGTGAAGCCGCAGATTGAGCAAATCCCACTGCCGCACGGCTACAGCATTGAGTGGGGCGGCGATGCGGAGAGCTCCAGTGAAGCGCAGCAAGGCGTGTTTACCTCGCTGCCGCTGGGCTATTTAGTGATGTTCGTGATCACCGTGCTGATGTTTAGCTCGCTGAAAAACGCTGTCGCCATCTGGCTGACGGTGCCGCTGGCGCTGATTGGCGTGACGCCAGGCTTTTTGATCACCGGGATTCCGTTCGGCTTTATGGCGTTAATCGGCCTGCTGAGTCTGAGCGGCATGCTGATTCGTAACGGCATCGTGCTGGTCGAAGAGATTGAACAGCAGAAGCTGTTGAAGCCGCAGGCTGAAGCGATCATCTACGCCGCCACTTCGCGTCTGCGCCCTATTCTGCTCACCGCCTTTACCACTGTGCTTGGGCTGGCGCCGCTGCTGCGCGATGTGTTCTTCCAGAGCATGGCGGTGGTGATCATGTTTGGTCTGGGATTTGCCACGGTGCTAACGCTGCTGGTGCTGCCGGTAATTTACGCCTGCTTCCATCGTCAACAGGCGGCGAACGCATCATGAATGTGACCGGCCTCAACGTGATTAAAACGCTGGGATGTATGACGGCGGTGACGTTTTTTACCGTGTATAACACCTGGGATCGCTACGATTACGATTATCACTGGATTCTGGCGTTTCTGACCTTTATCTCCACCATCGCCACGCCGCTGTTTTTTGTCGTCGCCGGGATTATGGATGCCCGTTCCGAGCAGGACGTAAACTGGCAGATGGGCAAGATTCGTAATCTGGTGATCGTGTTTCTGTTCTGGATGACGGTCTATTATCTGTGGGAGCCTTATCAGCGCGGCTACCTGATTCAGCCGTGGTTCGTCTTCTCGTTCATTATCATCTACAGTTTTCACCCGCTGATGCTGTGGCTCAGCCAGCATCGGCTCGCGTTTATTGGGCTGGTGTTTGCGCTGTTAGCCTTTTCGTATGGCTACGATTTGCTGGCGGTACTGCATCCGGAGGATCCGCTGTTCCGGCTCGAGCCGCAGTATCGGCTTTGGACCTGGCTGCTGTTTTATTTAACCGGTCAGTTGCTGTGCGATCCGCTGATTAATGACTGGATGGAGCGTAAAAAGGTGGCGCGCGGCGCGGTGATCGCCCTGCCCTTTATCTACCTGTTTACCTGGTTTTATGAGCAGCACTTCTTTTTTGCGCTATTCAAAGCCGATCGCAATGCCTTTATTCTCACCGGCTCGCAGATCTATCTGCTGGTGGTGGTGCTGGTGATCGCCGCCAGCCAGGTGCGCTTTCGCCGCAATACGCTGGTCAAAGAGACCATTCTGGCGACCATCAGCAAAACCATGACCGGCGTTTACATTCTGCACTACTCGGTTTTCCATCTGCTCACCGCGCTGATTCCGATCACCTCGCTGGCCACGAAACTGACGCTGATTGCCGTGACCTTCGCCGCTTCGGTGCTGCTCTCCAAACTGATCCTCGCCAGCGGCTGGCTGAAAAAAGTCATAACGCTTTAAAGCACGCCGGCAGATTGGGCTGGCTGCTGCAATCAATGCGCCCTTTTATTTTCAGCATCATGTAATCAAAAAACGGATTGGAGGTGTTGCGCATCAGCGTATCCAGCCTAACGATCAGGCTGGCGGTTTCACCGCGCAGCGAGATGGTACCGAAGCTGATGCCATAGCGATTCTTTTCCGTTGGCTCGCGACCATACAGCGAGTCGCTGAGCGGGAACGGCACGGCAATGTGCGATAACGAATAGGTATCCTGCGGCCAGGCTTCATGCATTGAACGCACGATCTCTTGTGTCTGATCCGCTGGCGTCATGCGCGCCACGGTTTGATAGGTGGTCGGTGACGCGTTAGTGATCACCGTTGAGGCATAGCGGCGCGGCGCAGGCGGCAACAAATCATTGACCGCCGAATAGAGCGCGGGCCTGAACAGCGCGCGTAAGTTTGCGGCCTGGTTTACATCGAACATCACCAGTTCACTGCCGTTGTCCGGTAAATAGCGATAGAACGCATTGATCACCGCGCGGGTGCTGACGGTGGAATCCAGCACCGACTGGAAAGTCAGCACTGGCGGAAACGCCGTCATATTGCCGCCGCGAATCACATGCAGCAGCTGATCCTGCATCGCCTGAGTCAGCAGCCACGATTGACGCGCCGCGCGCACCGGAAATGAGTTGTACTTAAAGGGATTGTACTCCGGGATGATGCTCAGCCATGCCGCCTTGGCGAAGCCAGGAATGATGGCGGGCCAGCCGGCTAATCCGGCAAAGCGTGCATAAGCGGTGACGCCAATCATCGGCGACAGCAACACCAACTGTTGCGGTTTACGCAGCGTGTTATTCTGCAGCGTATCAAGGCTGTACTTCACCGCCAGCGCACCGCCGTTCGAGTAACCAACCAGATGCAAAGGCACGTTGCTGCCCGCCAAGCGCGTCGCTTCCCGCACCGCTAAGCGGGTTGCCGCCATCCACATTTGCCAGTCAACTTTGGTGAGCGAACCGGGCGCCGTGCCGTGTCCAGGCAGGCGCGGCACCACAGCCACAAAACCCTTCAGCTGATACGCCTGCGCCAGATAGCGCATGCTGTAGGGCGAATCGGTTAATCCATGCAGCAGCACCACCGCGCCTTTCACTTCGCCCTCTGGTTCAAGGATGTAAGAACGGTTCCAGTCGGTGTCGAATCGCGCCGGATAAACCGGGCTTTGTGTGTTGAAGCGATTGAGTGCCGTTTTCTCATCGTCACCGAGTTGATCGGTCACGTTGATTTTCATGTCGTGGAAAATCGCCGCTTCACGCGTCAGATAATCCGCGAAGCTGGCACGATCGATCTCATCCACCGACATTTCATCCGCCGACCACGTATGCCAGCGATGCAGTGGCGGGCCCTGCTCGGATTGATAACCGCGGATCACCAGGAACATCACCAGCAAGACCAGCAAACCTAAAGCAATGCGCTTGAGGACTTTGCTGATGCGGTCTTTGTGCAACGCGTTGGCGGAATCAGAAGGCATAGCGTACCCAAGCGAACAGCACGTTACCATTGTTGTACGTGCCAGGAATGTAGGTGAACTGCACGTTGAAACGTTTATAACCGGCGGAGAACAGCGGCAAAACAATCGGCAGCGGCACGTAATTGGCGAAGTCATCGCGCGCGGTAATCCCGGCGGTTAATCCCAGTCCAAGACGAAAATCTTGCGCTTGATCCAGATACCAGCCTTTCTCCCAGCCATAACCCACGATCGGCTGCCATTTGTTATGGGAATCTTTAAACGCCATGGCATAGAGTGCGCTCCAGTTGCCGTCTTCGTTAATGCGAGAGACGCCAAACCCGCCGCCCCACGGCGTTTCATTGTAGTTATCGGTTTTCTCTTTATCGTAGGCGAAGCGGGCATGCCAGCTGATGAAAGGCAGATAGAGATCGTAATACTGCGGTTCCTGCCAGGTTTGTGAAACGTCCTGCTTGAGCCATTCCCAGCCATCGCTGAGCGAGTTGGCCGCCGAGGCGGGGCAGACAAACAGGGCCAGAGAGAGCAACCAGGCCGCCTGAAGAGTTCGCATCATGTATGCCTCTGAAATTCACCGCCACGAAAAGGAGTGGAAAAGCTGATGTGCTCTAAAGCAGATCAAGCCACTTAACCGGTTAGATTATAGTTGCTTGTTATTGCTATAGGAAATGACCTGGATTAGCTGTGATCGCGTTTTCAACCAAAAGCACGTGAAAGGGATATGTCGATAAAATCGACTTTTATCGACATATGGCCTCAACATGTTTACGCCATCGACACGTTAAACGCATATGTCGATAAAATGCGTTTTTTAAACATTTCGGATGAGACTAAGAAGCCCGGTATGGAGTTCTTCGTTTTTTATCAGAACGGTATCCACTTAATCGCCTAAGCTCATCAGTTAAGCGCCTATCGGTCACCATAAATGGCGACCCTACAAAGGACTGGCGCGCTTTTCGTAGGGTGCGCATTCATGCGCACCTGCATACGTATGCAAATTAATGCTTAACTGAGCGGCATTACCATTGGCAACGGCTGAGCCAGTATATTTCTGCGTCTTTAGAAACAGAAGCGTGCGGCCTATTCTGAATATTAAGTGTGGTTTCTTATTTTAAAAATCAGCTGTTTAAAAAAGAGTGTGTTGATAAGCCGCTGAAATAGTTATTCGGCTAATTCAAAAATAAGATTAATGAGCTAGCAGACAGTTCCATTCTTATGAAACCAACCGAAAGTGATGGCTTTCACATCTGTTGATTCAAATTTTCACAATCCTTACATTGTTTCTTATATTCTTCTGCGTGGATAACGCCTCATGAATTTTCGCACCGACATTAATGGTCTACGCGCCTATGCTGTGATGCTGGTTATCCTCTATCACTTTGGGTTTTCCAGCGTCAGCGGGGGTTTCCTCGGTGTGGATGTGTTCTTTGTCATCTCCGGATATTTAATGACGGGGATTATTCTGACGCGTTTAAATAAGCAGAACTTCTCTTTATTGGGATTTTATGCTGCGCGCTGCCGCCGCATTATCCCGCCGTTGATGGTGCTGTGCCTGATATTAATGCTGATGGGCTATTTCCTGATGCCGCCGGATGAATATAAGAAAATGGCGGAGCATGCCGTATCCAGCCTGAGCTTTATTTCCAACGTGGTCTATTTCAAGCAAGGCGGCTATTTCGAAACCGGCTCGGTCTATAAATGGTTGCTGCATACCTGGTCATTAAGCGTTGAGTGGCAGTTCTATTTGCTATTACCGCTGGCGCTGATGTTCACGGCACGTTTTCTGCGCCAGCAGTTTGCCTGGACGATGGGCATCGCCGCGCTGCTTTCATTCGGACTGGTGCTCGTGATGGTAGCGACCAACTTCCATCTCACTGCGACTTATTATCTGTTGCCAACCCGTGCGTGGGAGATGCTGGCAGGCGGATTAGTTTATCTGGCGCCAAAATCCGCGCTCAGCGGTCAACGCGCGGTTCCGCTGCTGGGCATTATTGGGCTGATTGTCTGTGCGCTGTGGTTTGATGAAAGCACGGCCTGGCCGGGCATCATGACGCTGATTCCAGTGTTACTGACCGCGATGATCATCCATGCCAACGTGCAAAACAGCATCTGGTTCAACAACCGAATTGTGCAGCACATCGGTAAAACCTCGTATTCGATCTATCTGTGGCACTGGCCGCTGTGGGTGTTTTGGCATCTGGCCGATTGGCCGATCACGCTAGTTAGCCAGGCGATGCTGATTCTGCTGTCACTCGCCACCGGTTGGGCGTCATATGTGCTGGTAGAAAACAAACACGGCTGGCTGAGTGGCAAAACCTACGTGACGCTGGGACAAACCGCGTTGGTGCTGCTGCTGGGTGTGCTGATCGTGGCAAAGGCAGGATTTCCCTCGCGCGCGCCGCAAGTGGTCGCCAGCATCAAACAGTATTCACTGGAGCGATTTGTACGTGGCGAAAACTGTTTTGTGTTCAGTGGCACCACGTCTCCGCAATGCGTCTTCGGCAATGCCAGCCAGGTTAATCTGGTGGTATTAGGCGACAGCCACGCCGCCGCGATGCTCTCTTCGATTGTCGGCAGCGCCAGACCGGAGGATTCAGTGGTGTTTATCGCGCAATCCGGATGCCCATCTGTTCCGGATATCCATCGCAGTGCTAGCCCCGATTGCGGTGGTTTTGTGAAGAATGCCATCGCGGATATCGAACGGAAATATCCCCATGCGTCGGTGCTGATTATTAACCGCCTATCCTTCTATCTACATGGCGATTATGGCAGCGGCAGCAATACGCCTAAATACTCATTTATCAACGACGGCAGCTCCATCGCCGCCTATCAGCAGCATTTCGGTGCGGCGGTGAAACAGCTCGCCACGCATCGTCGGGTGTTTATCATGACGCCGGTTCCTGAGTTTGGTTACGACGTGATCTATCGCATGTCGCGCGATGCCATGCGCGGCAAAGCATTGGCTGTTCAGCAGACGCGCGCCGAGTATCAATCTCACAATCAGGAGACGTTGGCGATGCTCAACAACATTGCGGCTCAATCGCCAAATGTCGCCCTGCTCGATGCGACCCAGGGATTCTGCGACAACAGCTTCTGCTACGGTTCCAAAGATGATGTGCCGCTGTATCGCGACGATAATCATCTTTCCGAAGTGGGGAATAAAAATCTGAATGGCGTGTTTGGTGGCATGTGGAAAATTATCGACAGGATTTAGCAGCCGTTCAGCCATCCAGGTCTTTAAACGGTTAAAATAATTATACTTATTCGTTGCTAAATTATTATCGCTATGTCTTAATGCATCACCGGTTTGGAACACAGACCTTATGAAAGCAGTTTTAGTAAAGCAGTCCTCAGTTCAAGTGTTATCCACAGATATCCTTCTTCGAGAGCCTCCTCCTAAGTGCCCAATAAGTAAATCTTTCACTTCAGGCCAAATTCGCCGCAATTTAGTGGCTCATCAAATAAGGAATTATCTATGTCTAACAAAATGACTGGTTTAGTAAAATGGTTTAACTCTGATAAAGGTTTTGGCTTTATCACTCCTAACGATGGCAGCAAGGATGTATTCGTCCACTTCTCTGCTATCCAGAGCGACAACTACAAAACTCTTGATGAAGGTCAGCAAGTTTCCTTCACCATTGAAAATGGCGCCAAAGGCCCAGCAGCGGGCAACGTAACTCCGCTGTAAGCCGCGCTCATTATCCGCGACGCTTACAATAGCGATGAAGACAATAGTCTGAGCAGATAAGAACCGCTGATAATAAAAGAAACCCGCTTAGTGCGGGTTTTTTGTTGTCTAAAGTTTAAACAAGAAGGAAATAACATGCTCATACCAGATTTGATTTTTACACGTACGGTATATCAACCGTCATTTCAATTATGAGTCGTCCGTTGTTTGTTTCACTGGATGGGCCTAAGGGCGTCGGTAAAACCACGCTTCTGGAAGCCATTACGAAAGAACTCAGGGCCGATAACATCAAAGTGATCCGACTTAGCGAGAAAAACAGCGATCCCTACAGAAAAGAAACAATGGCCCTTGTGAACCGGCTCGCCAGAAATCCTTCGCTGGATTTAGAGTTGGAAGTTTGCGCGCGCTTTGCTGATAGCCGTGCATGGATTTCCCAGCATGTGCTGACTAAACAGCCACCGGACAGCCTAATTTTAATGGATCGATGGTACCCGTCGGAAGCCGCGTTTCGCCGGATGGTTCCCTTTGCAGAGATTTTACAACTAAACATTGACCGAAACGTGCGAGCGCCGGACCTGCATGTTGGGGTTGTTACTGCCCCCGATATTTCGTGGGCAAGGGCCGCAGCGAGATCGCGTGGGTTAAGCAGTACCGTGATTCATAAGCTGGACGATCATGTCACTTGCACCCAGGCGTTCGAGCAGACCGTTGCAGAACACGGCTGGGTTTTATGCCGTAATGAAGGAACAATTGAACACGCAACGAAGCAGGTTATTACCGAGATTTACAGCGTGCTCGGATGCCCATTGGCTTGAGTGCTTTTAGACAAATTTTCTGCCACATCCCGTTAAACCGTTCAATGATTATCTGCAAGCTAATCTAATAATTCATTGAGCTTTTCATCAGAGAACTGCCGTTCATAAATTACGTTTCATTTAAGGATGTGATTCATCTTATGATGCCTAATCATTATTTCACTATGTCAATCACAATAATTAGAATCTACTGAGAACCGTCCCCCTCTTGATCCAGACGTGATAAATAATGACACCCGCTTAAGCGGCTAATAACGGCAATGAATAGTCACCTTAGAAATATAAAAAATTTAAAATCCCATGCCTTTTAGGAATTAACCTTTAGCTAAATCCTATATAGCGCCTACAGTTTGTATTGAGGTTATCAGAAACGTGAAATGGAGGATGTTATATGTCTTTTCAACACGACGGGAAAGGCTACGTCATTATTGGCGAAGCGGCACTGAGCATCGCCTTAGGCCAGAGAGTTGTCAGCGTGCAATCGTTGATTGACGAACTGGACCATATGGCAAATGCAGGCGGCAGCAATGCAAGATTGTCTGATATTTCTGAAGCCGTAAGCTGGCTGAAGAGTTTTGAAGAGCCCGATCGCGCTGTCCGCAACGTGCCTTACCTGCAGACGCTTGCAGGCTTGAACGACGAAACGAACTGACGCTTAAGGACGTAGTCCGGCTCTGGCCGGAAGACGAAGACGAGGATGACCTCAACGGTCGCGTTTAAACGTGTACCGGCCGGAGAAAATGTCAGGGACGACACTCTCCACACTATTAATCAACGCTCTTTTATTTGGCAATATTCATTTCCCATTTCTGGTTCACATACCAAAATCTTCATTAATTAAAGCATGCGCTTTCTTGAAAACGATTTCATTTAGATCATCTACAATTTGAGACTTTTCTTTATAACTAAGCAATGTGTTTACATTTATCTTTATTTAAGATAATTATCAGCCAGTTGGGTAGCTACTCTCACATTTTCTACTTGATAATTAGAAGTCTTTGGCCGATCTCGAGGACCTTAATCCATTTTTTAACTACACTAATATCATCGGTAACCGAAAATATTGGAGGAAACGCAGTGTTATTTCATGATGAAGAACAAGGCCACATCATTATTGGCGAGGCAGTGATTAATCTTGCTGTGAGTCACAAAGAAATCAACATTAATTCTCTCATTATTGAACTGGGCACCATGGCCGAAGGCGATGCCAGCGATAGCAGGCTGGCACAGATAGCCGACGCCAGACGTTGGCTAAAAGCATATGCAGAAACGTCTCCTCGAAATCGCGAAGAGCTACGCTGGCTTTCGGCATCCAGGAACTTGGGCATTACACGGAGAGAAAGCTAATCAGTGTCCAACTCTGATTCTGTTGAAGGATGCGCCTAAGGGCGCTCCGTAGTTTGTTGATAACTGACTGAATTTAGCGGCTCCCCTTTTTTAGTGTTGTTACCCACCAATCAATCACTCTCCTATTTGCTATATCCCTTCTCCTTTGTTCTGAACTATCAAAGTTCAATCGTTTGTCCCAAAATCAAACATAACCATTTGAATACAATCAATAGAGTTCTTTCACTAAAAAATTAAAGCTGTACAAGTTAGTAAAACCTGTACAATTTTGAAAATATTGTCTAACTTTAGGTTCAGACTGAATCAGCTACAAAGCAATCAACTATGAGGTTCGCATGCGTCAGAGTGTCTCAAAATTTCCCGATACGGCCAGCGATATTGCACATTATTTCAGCAAGGCGACCGCTCCAACTCAGCAAGAAACGCTGGGGCAAATTGTTGTCGAAATTCTGCGTGCTGGTAAGAATCTCAATCGTAAGGCTATCTGCACTAAGCTGTTAAGACGTCTCGAAGTCGCTGCCACATTGGAGGAAGAGCGCCACTATCAGACCTTGATCGGCATGCTTTTTGATCGCTAATTGTATGTGTTATGGAGTGATCTTGACATGAACATGTCAACGTATTTTGGATTAAAGCCGATCATTAGTTGATTACATCGATTTAAGACGTGCCATAACAGAAATATGCGCTAAATTTAGTTCTGGATGTGTTTTGCCTAGGTGATTGGCACAGAAATGTTGAGCCCGGCCTTGCCAGGATCTAAAGCTTAATAGCGTAAAAAATCCTTTAAACGTAGCCGCAGAGATATCTGATAACAAGGAGAGAAAATGCAACAAAGCACACAGCAAACGTCCCGCGAAATAGACATTAACTACCATCTCCAGAAAGCAGGTGATAAACATTCTGCGGAGACGGCCCTGATTGATTCTGCGGTACAAAAGTTAGTGAGCCAGGGTAAGAGTGTCACCAATAGCGCGCTCATTTTGCACCTCATCTCGGAAATTGAAAGTACCACTGATCTTCTGCAACTTGACGCGTTACTCAACGCGTTAAAAGTTGTGGTGGGCTTTACACCTGATGAAGAAGAACGTTGGGCATTTTTCTATTGGTGAGTGAAGCCTCAGGGAATTGAGGTTTCAATATTGTCATCATGGACGAAGTGGTCAGGGAAGCGGGGAATAAATACAGCACTCCCCGCTGAAAGGCGGATAGGATAGAGAGTCTTTATTAGTCGTCTTCATTAGGCGTATGGCCCACAACAATTTCAAGGCAGTTGCGTAGCACATCAAGTTGCTCGATGTCGGTGGCGCTTTCCAGCTCCGCTATCAGGCTCAAAATAATAGCCTTATTCGTCACTCTTCCACTCTCTGCGATCAAAGACTTCACAATGATACCAATAACTTCTTTTTCCTGTGAATACTGGTCACCAGTGCTTTGTAAATAGGTTTGAAGGTCTGACTCGATTGTATTCTGCTGCATAAAATGTCCTTACTGAGGTACGCATTTTTTGTTTCTCTTCCACGCCCTTAAGCCTTATACCAGCGTTAATGTCGGGTCGAGTCGTCATTACCGTATTTGTCTATATCGAAATTCGCCATTTGTTCTCTGTCTCCAACCTTAGGAGAGTCACTTTCTGCGATTTCACTCATAACGTCCTGTATAGCAAGTTTTGTCGCATGCGCCCGTTCTTCATCCTGTTCAGCTTCAAGCATGAACTGAAGCTTCGCAAGGAGCGCTCGTCGCGAAATTCCCGCTTTTTCCTGCAGCAAAGCTAACACTGCCTCCCCAATGAGCAGGTCACACAGCTTTTCCTCACCGTTATTGTTCATATCAACCTTTACTGCTGATAGGAGTGCGAGGCGTGACTGAAATACTCAGCATTAACGATCACTGAATAGGATGTACCCAGGTTTTGTTGCAAAGAAACCTCACGTGTTCATAATTTAACCAGCTCGCCATGAGATAAAGTTATACAAGGATCGGTAAGTTGTACAGTTTTATTAGCATTAATTTATGAATAATTTTCAAGAGATAGGTTAAGTAAATAAAACGTTTTTTAATGGCAGGAAAAAATGACCTCTGAAAGTGGAAATCCCTAACGCTTTCAGAGGCGATGCAAAGCATCATTCGTTACGTGCGGAGAGTACCGCTGGGTCAATTTATAGAAGAATTAAAAAAATGCACGGGTTATATTTTTTTATTTTTCACCCATTACAGTCATTTAAATTACATCTTTATAAAATGAAACCGCTTCGGTTATTTATGGAATTGAGTACTGAAAAAAACCATTTTAATTGTCGTTGCGGGAAGTACCATTCAATGATTGATGTCTTAGTGAAATCAGCTGTTCAGTTGGTGGATACCATTACGGCTTTTCTCGCGAAGATAAAAGGTTAATTGATACGGTTTTACCGACGCTTTCATTTTATGCGTGGACCTGACTTGCAACAGTAAAATACAGTGACTACTCTTTTTTCGCTTCGTACTTTGTACGACGGCACACACAGCACGCTCAACGTGCGAGAGCCTTTCCCCTTGTTCATTTTTTCTACCCCGCTCCGGGCGGGGCTTTTTTTACAGTCCTACCCTACCTGATACGGAACCAGATGGCATACATCGCCGGTAAAAACACCAGCGTCATGATGGTGCCACCCAACGTCCCACCAATGAGCGTGTAAGCCAACGTGCCCCAGAACACAGAGTGCGTGAGGGGAATAAATGCCAGAATCGCTGCTAGCGCTGTCAGGAGAACTGGCCGGGCACGCTGCACCGTTGCCTCGACGATAGCCGTGAAGGGATCGTGGCCTTCCCGCTGATTCTGATGTATTTGTCCGATCAGAATCAGCGTGTTGCGCATAAGAATTCCTGACAGCGCGATCAGCCCGACCAGCGCATTGATGCCGAAGGGCTGCTGGAACAGCAGCAGCATGGGCACAACGCCAACCAGCCCCAGCGGTGCGGTCAATAACACCATCACCATCGCTGCCATGGAACGCACCTGCAGGATGATGATTAGCAGCGTCAGGGCAATAATGATCGGGAACAACGGGAGCATCGCTTGGGTTGCTTTACCCGACTCCTCAATCGAGCCCGCCTGTTCAATGCGGTATCCCGGCGGCAATGATGCGATGAATGGCTGGAGTTCCCGGCTCAACGCGGTAGAGACATCCGGTGGCTGCAATCCGTCGGCAATATCGCCGCGCACGGTTATCGTTGGCGTCCTATCGCGGCGACGTAGCAAAGGATCTTCCATGCGGATTTCAGTCTCACCCAATTGGGATAGCGGAATGCGCTGGCCATCAGATCCGGCCAGCGTCAAAGCGTCAAGGCGCGCGGGATCGAGGCGCACCTCTCCTGCTGCCCGGCCGGTCACTTCCACTGAGCGGATATCTTCACGAATCGCCGTAATAGGTGCACCGCTCAGCAGGAACTGCAGCTGACGAGCCGCACCAGCAGGCGTCAGCCCCATGGCCTGCAGTCGATCTTGATCCAGCCTGAAATGCATTACCGGCACACGTGAACCCCAGTCGGTGTTGACGGTGCGCATCATCGGGCTGGTCTGCATCAGCACTTTCACCTTCGCGGCCAGCTGACGCAGCACGTCTGGATCGGGCCCCATCACCCGGTAAGCGACCGGAAAAGGCGAATAGGGACCAAAAACCAGCTGCGTGACGCGCACCTGCGCTTCTGGCGCGAGACCATCAGCCGCCGCTTCTCGCAGACGCTGTTTTAGTGCATCGCGGTCGCGCTCGCCATTGGTCAGCACCACGATTTTGGCAAATGAGGGATCCGGCAGCTCCGGCGCCATCGCCAGATAGAAACGCGGTGCGCCCTGCCCGATATAGGCGGTTACCGTGCGGGTTTCTTTTTGCTTTTTTAGCCATTGCTCAATCCGCGCCGTGGTCAGGCTAGTCTGCCCTATGGAGGTGCCGTAAGGCATTTGCACTTCAACCAGCACCTCAGGACGATCGGATGTTGGGAAGAACTGTTTTTTCACCAGCCCCATGCCCATGATCGCCAGCACAAAGCAGCCAATCACCGCGCCTGCCACCCACCACTTCTGCGCGATGACTTTGGTCAGCAGCCGTCTGAAGCGATTGTAGTGGCGAGTGTTGTAGATTGCCGCGTGACCACCCGCCACCGGCTTTATATCCGGCAGCATTTTCACGCCCAGATAAGGCGTAAACAGCACGGCCACCACCCACGAGGCAATCAGGGCAATTCCCACGATCCAGAACATATTGCTGGTGTATTCACCTGCGGTGGATTGTGCGAAGCCGTTGGGCATGAAGCCAATCGCGGTAACCAGCGTGCCGGCGAGCATCGGCGCGGCCGTATGGCTCCAAGCGTAAGCCGATGCTTTGATGCGGTCATAGCCCTCTTCCATCTTCACCACCATCATCTCTATCGCAATGATGGCGTCATCAACCAGTAAGCCCAGTGCGAGGATGAGTGAACCCAGCGTGATGCGGTCAAAGTTTTTTCCCGTGGCGGCCATCACCACAAACACCACGGCAAGCGTCAGCGGAACCGCGGCAGCAACCACGATACCCACGCGCCAGCCCATGCTCACAAAACACACCACCATCACCACCAGCAGAGCCACGAAGAACTTCACCATGAACTCATCGACAGCCGAACGGATGTTAACCGCCTGATCGGAAACGTTGGTAAGCGTCATGCCCAGCGGCATGTCGCTATTTATGTCACGGACCTCTTTTTCCAGCGCCTTACCCAGCTCAAGTCCGTTCCAGCCTTCTCTCATCACCACACTTAGCATCAGCGCGGGTTCACCCTCATTACGGATGAGGAAATCGGGCGGATCGACATAGCCACGTTCGACCTTGGCCACGTCGACAAGCCGCAGCGTGTGGTTACCGGAGACGACCGGCGTATTGCGGATTTTTTCGAGCGTATCCAGCGCGCCGTCAAGGCGGATAAACACCTCGGGCCCGCGCGTTTGTATCGAGCCGGCAGGTGCCAGGGCATTCTGCCCGTTCAGGGCGTTGAATATCTGTTCCGGAGTAATGCCTAACGTAGCGAGGCGATCGCTGGAAAAGGAGACATAAATACGTTCTGCCTGTTCACCAGTAATGGTCACTTTTTTTACACCCGCAACGTGCAGCAGCTGCTGGCGGAGTTTTTCGGCATCGCGGGCCAGATATCGCTGCGGTTCATCCTTTGCTTTCAATGCATAAAGGGCAAAAACCACATCCGAGAATTCATCGTTCACCATCGGCCCGATCACACCCGCCGGCAGGTTGCGGGCCTCATCGCTGATTTTTTTGCGCGCCTGGTAAAACTGCTCCTGCACTTCAGATGGCGGCGTGCTGTCCTGAAGGGACAGCATGGTGTAGGCCATTCCGGGACGGGTATAGGTCTCGGTACGGTCGTACCACTTCAGCTCCTGCAGCCGCTTCTCCAGCGGCTCGGCCACTTGATCCTGCATCTCCTGCGCGGTGGCGCCGGGCCAGGCGGTGATGACCGTCAGCTGCTTGACGGTGAACGGGGGATCTTCCGCGCGTCCTAATCCGAGGAAGGCCATTACGCCTGCGACCGTAACAAGAATGATCAGGAACAGCGTAACTGATCGTTCTCGCACTGCCAGCGCCGACAGATTAAAGCGGTTGCGACTCATGGCGTGGCTCCTTGCGACCCAGGCATTGCGGTGCGCACGACTTCGCCTTCATGCAGCAGATGCACACCTAGCGCAGCCACCTGTTCCCCACTCTGCAGCTGACCCGACACGCGCGCACTGTCGTCGCTGATGCCGAGTAGCGTCACGGCACGCCAGCTGACTTTGGCGGGCTTACCTTCCACCAGCCAGATGCCAGCACCGCGTCCCGCATCCCACACCGCACTGAGCGGTACTAACCATGATTCTTGCGCCGCCGCAGACTCCGGGATACGCAAAGTAACGGTTGAACCCAGCGGAGCACCGGCGGCGGCACCGTTCAGCACATAGCGTGCTTCGTAGGTACGGGTTGCCGCATCAGCCGAGTCAGACAACTCGCGCAGCCTGGCATCGTTCTCGATCCCACTGCCGTAGAGGATGGCCGTGGCGGATGATCCGACCTGCGGTCGCAATGTTTCCGGCAGACTGACCATCGCTTCACGCTGACCGGCGCGGGCGAGACGCACCACGGTCTGGCCAGCGCTAACCACCTGGCCTGCATCGGCCAGCGTATCGACCACCACGCCATCTGCATCAGCGCTCAGCACGGCATATTGCGAGGCATTTAACGCCACGCGAGCCTGCGCCTGCTCAGCACTCAGCTCGGCACGCGCGGCATCTGCAGCTGCACGAATTTGACTGTAAGACGATGCAGAGACCGCGCCAGAACCCACCAATCCTCGATAACGTTTCTCATCATCTCCGGTCTGGCGCGCCCGAGCCTGAGCAGCGTTTACCGCTGCCTCTGCTGCACGGACCTGCAACGCGAGATCGGCGGGATCGAGCCTCATCAGCACTTGGCCGCGTTTAACGCTTTGCCCCTTATCGATTAGCCGCTCAAGCACCTTGCCCGACACGCGAAAACCCAGGTCGCTCTGAAAACGTGCTGCTACGATGCCGGTAAAAGCGCGCGATTGCCCCGCAGCAGGCTCGACTTTAGCTGTTCTGATAAGTGGCGGCCGCGAGCGCGGATCGTCAGCGGCTGATGAAGGTTCGCCGCAGCCAGTCAGAATGACCGGCAGCAGACAGACGACTGACAACAACGGAAGATGCCGGAGCATGGGTTACCTTACTAAAGAAAAGTATGAGAACGCCATTCTCTGACTGGTGACCAATTATGTCAATGGTCACAAACTACGGTGCGAGACTTCTCAGCACCAATGCAGCTAATTGATTTGCATCTTCTCCGGCAGTATCCAGTGAGATTTGCAGCTGTAATGGATCGGCAAGAGGTCTGAGTACCAAATATACGGCCATCGCGGTTTCATCTAGCGGTGTTTTCCGCTCAAATTCCCCCGCCGTGCGTCCTTCAAGCAGGATGGCGAGCACCCTTTCACGCAGTGCAGCTTCATAATGCACCGCAGCAGGCCAGTGCTCACGTGATGAGGCGGCGGCAATGTCATACAGTCGACGCTCGCGGAAAAACAGTTCACAGCCCGCCACAGCAAGCGTCTGAAACAATTGCCTTATTTTTTCCGTAGCCGAAGGCGATTTCTCCAGCGCAGCATTTAGCCGTTCAGTAATATCTGCAAGGCAACTGGCACAGATGACTTCACCAATTTCCTGCTTAGAACCGAAAAACTTATATATATAGGCTTTGGAGAAGCCTATGGATCGTGCGAGGTCGGATACGGTGGTTTTCTCGAAGCCGTAATGGCTAAAGTATTCCATTGCAGCAGCCACAATCTGATCGCGGATGGTGTGATCGGATGGCCCACGGATGGCGGCGGCATTTTTTTTCTCTGTCATATTCAACTTTGCTCGGTGAGCTGATGTAAACGATGAGTGACCAGTGATTATTTTGGTCACAAATTTACATTGCTTCAAGGCCTGATTTATTTCATGACAACTTAGCGGAATCCAGGGATAAATCGCTTTCTATGGATTCTGGCCCTACATCACAGCTTTGACTGGTGCTCACCCGCGTTTAGCCTGCTTTCAGATTGATTATTGCACTTAGGAAAGCTGACTCATTTCATTCTTTTTGAATGTTTGCCGAGCTTAGCATCATCATCGGCTTATTTGCGGCGTGTTTCCGACAGCGCAAGACGTGGTTACCGTAGGTTGCCGTTATCGATTATGTGGCTATCATTTCTCCTTTGAATCATTGCTGGCTTTAAAGGACTGTCTGCTGCTATGCCTGTAAACTTTGATCTCAACGATCTTTATGCCTTCCGTGCACTGGTTGAATACAGTAATTTTCGGCTTGCGGCAGAGTCCATCTGCCTCTCTCAATCAGCATTAAGCCGCAGAATTGAAAAGCTGGAATCGGCGTTAGGTATCAAGCTATTCGACAGAACCACCCGGCGTGTCACGCTAACACTTTATGGTCAGACTTTTGCTGAACGCTCAGATCAGTTACTGGCGAATGTTGAAATGGTATTAGCGGATATCGATAAGGTCAGTCAGGATCGGGTGGGACTGGTCACCGTTGCGACGGTACCCTCGGCAGCTTACTATTTCATGCCTGGTGTCATCCGCCGTTTCCAGACACGCTATCCACGAGTACGCGTGAAAATTATTGATAGCAGCGCAGGTAATGTCATTGAAGCGGTAGCCAGTGGTCAGGCAGACTTCGGCATCTGTTTTGCGAGAGATCTGCAAGCTAATATCGAATTTCTACCCTTGACGGGCGATGCCTACGTAGCGGCCTGCCGGCGTGATCATCCACTAGCCAGTAAAAAAAACCTGACCTGGCGAGAGTTTTATCAGCAGGATTATATTGAGCTGGATAAGACCTCCGGGAACCGCAATCTGCTAGATAAGCTGCTGGAACACATCATTCCTGAGCGCCCCAGTATCTGCGAAACCCGTCATGTGACCACCATGCTGGGTATGGTTGAAGCGGGTATCGGCATTGCTGCCGTGCCCGCTATGTCGATGCCGATGTCAGAGCATTCAGTGTTAACACAGGTTGCACTGACTGAGCCGGTGGTAAAGCGTACGGTTGGCTTGATCAGGCGCAGTGGCCGTATGCAGTCCTACGTGGCAGCTGAGTTAGAGAAGTTGATTACTGAACAGTATCATGTTGTTTTACCGGCTGTTTAGCCGTCACAGATCGTAACCCGGTAGCGCGAAGGGTATTTTGCGCCTCTGCTGAAGAGAGGAAACGCAGTAACGCTTTGCCCTCCTGCCCGTTTTTTGCTTTGCCGGTCACCGCACCGGCAAAACGGGTGACGTATTGCACATCTTCAGGCAATTCACCAATGAAGGTGACGCCCGGCACAGGCAGCAATTCACTCACTTGCTGGAAACCGATAGCATAGTGGCCTTTAGCCACTTCGGACGCGACCGGAATGCGCTCTATCATATGCGCTTTTGATTTCACCTTGTCTTCAATGCCCAGTTTTTTAAATAGATGACTGCTGACATAACGGCCGCTGGCACTGTCAGAATAAGCAATTGATTTGGCTTGCAAGAGAGTATTGCGTAGATCTGCATCCGTTTTGATAACCGGTTTTGGCTCACCTTGTTTGACCACCATACCAATTGAAGAGTCGGCTAGCTCCACGCGCGAACCCGGCTGAAGCCAGTTATCCTTTTCCAGATTTTTTAACGCATCACCCACCATAATCACCACATCCGCATGCTCACCGCGCGCCAGGCGCGCCGGAATAGCCTGAGGCGTCTTCCCCATTGAGGGGCCGGATATCAAAATAATCTTGTTGCCGCTTTTAGCTTCAAATTTTGGGGTCAGTTTTTCCAGCGCCGCTTTGAATCCACCCGAAATCATGACGGTGACGTCTTTGGCTGACACTGAAAAACTAACGGAAATAAATAACAGCGTGGAGACAAGTGAACGATGTATTTTTTGCATGATGTCATTCCTGAGCTAACCAGCGGTTTGAAGTGATAACGCGCTGCGACGGTATAAATAAAAGGTTGCGAGCAGTGCACATACCGCAGCAAAGCTCATCCAGTAGCCGGGCGAGGCCTTATCGCCGGTATACTCAATCAATGCGGTTGAAATAACCGGCGTGAATCCGCCAAAAATAGCGGTTGCCAGACTGTAGGCCAGAGAGAACCCCGCAACCCGCACTTCCACCGGCATAATCTCGGTTAACGCTGGGATCATGGCGCCGTTGTAAAGTCCGTAAAGGAAGGACAGCCATAACAGCACTGTCAGCATCATGGAAAAGCTGGGCGCTTCAGCAAGCAGGTTCAGTGCCGGATAGGCAGTAATCAGCGCCAGCATCGCCATGGTCACCAGAACGGGCTTGCGGCCAAAACGGTCTGACAGGGCACCCCCAACCGGTAGCCAGAAAAAGTTTGATATCGCAACCAGCAGAGTTACCAGCAGGCTGTCAGAAGCGCTCAGCATCAGCACCTTTTTACCAAAAGTAGGTGCATATACGGTGATCAGATAAAACGCAGTGGTGGTCATGGCGACCATCAACATACCGGCGACAACAACCTGCCAGTTTGCTAACAGCGTTTTAAACACGTCACGCATTGCCAGATGACTGCGACGGGCGGTGAACTCTTCGGTCTCTTCCAGTTTACGGCGCAGAACAAAGATGAAAGGAACAATCAGGCAGCCGAACAGAAAAGGCAGACGCCATCCCCACTCGCGCAGGGTGCTTTCTTCCATGACCGCATTCAGTGCGAAACCCATGGCCGCTGCAACCATAATGGCCACTTGCTGGCTGCCAGATTGCCAGCTGGTATAAAAGCCCTTACGGCCTGGCGTGGCAATCTCTGCCAGATAAACGGATACGCCGCCTAACTCTGCGCCCGCTGAGAAGCCCTGAAACAAGCGACCGCATAGCACCAGTAACGGTGCCCAAAGCCCAATCGTTTGATAGGACGGAATCAGAACAATCAGGAAAGTCCCCGCTGCCATGATCGACAAGGTCACAATGAGCCCTTTACGTCTGCCAACTTTATCAATGTACGCGCCTAGCACGATTGCACCGACCGGACGCATTAAAAATCCCGCGCCAAACACCGCGAAGGTCATCATCAGCGAAGCAAATTCACTGCTGGCCGGAAAAAAAGTATGGGCGATGTAAGTGGCATAAAACCCGAACAGAAAGAAGTCGAATTGTTCCAGAAAATTGCCAGAAGTCACCCGCAGTATCGCGCTGCATCGGGTTCGAGTGGTCATGGGTGGGTTAGAGGAATGCATGTTTATCTCCAGTTTGTCATTGGCGCTTTTGCAGCGCCTGCTTCTGCAGACTGGATGAGCGAAACAAACTTAATAAGCGCAATAAACTCATGAGTTGATGCGTTTGACGCATTAATTAGAGCTTAAAATTTCATTAACAAGCTGTAACGGTGTATTAACAGCATCTCCGTTCAACACGGTGTTCATTGAAGCCTAAAAACGTTATATCGATTTTGTGACAAGGTTCATAACGAGCGCGCAGTAAAAATAGAGCAGTGGGCAATGAGGAATGATGGGTAGAGTGATGCCAGACCGACATCACTCCATAAACCGTTAATGCTGACTTCAGGCAGTGGTATTAATATTGCGCCCAATTGCCGTATTTTCCGGCAACTGAGGTATCGAATCCAGAATGCCAGATGCCATCGATTGCTGATTATCCAGCGTCTTCTTCAGCACTAGCGTGCTGATTTTATTCGCCAGTTCCATGTTATCAAGGCCGGTAGCCAGTGATGTAATTTGTGATACATCCATCTTGCTCTCCTGATTAATACGAATATTGAGTAGCTAAAAAGCCAGAAACAGTCATCGGCAATTTGGCGAAATACTTTATATGTGGCATCCCTCACGAATGCTTGCGCTGCCTCAACGCATAGGCCAGCACCACCACAAAGCACAGCAGCGGCAAACTGTATGCCACGGCGGTACTGACGTGGTCAGAGATCAGGCCCATGAAATAGGGCATGATCGCGCCGCCGACAATCGCCATGATCATAAACGAGCTAGCCTGTTTGGTGGATTCGCCAAGATTTTTAACGCCCATGGCAAAGATAGTTGGGAACATGGTGGACATAAAGAAGAAGATGGCGATCAATGCAACCACGGAAACATCGCCTGCGCCCAGCATCACAATCGCGCACAGCACGATGTTGATCAGCGCGTAAGCCGCCAGCATTGCAGCCGGTTTGACCCGACCCAATAACCAGGTTGAGAAGAAACGTCCGAGCATAAAGCAGATCATCGCAACCGAAAGCATATAAGCCGCGCTTTGGTTGGTCACACCGTGCCAGTGTTCGGTGGCGTAGTTAATAAAGAAGGCGCCCACGCCAACCTGCGCGGCAACATAAAAGAACTGCGCAATTACGCCGCCGACAAAATGTTTTTGTTGCCATAAAGTCGCGCCGGGCTGCTGAATATGGTGGCTGGCGGATTCACGAATATCAGGCAACGCGGTGCGTTTAAATAACAGCGCGATGGCGATAACCACACAGGCAATCACCACATAGGTGATTTTGACGCTGTCTTGCGCTGCATCAGTGCTGGCGTGCGTGAAGAACAGCGAGCCGCCAATCATCGGTCCAACAAACTGTCCTAACCCGTTAAAGGATTGCGCCAGATTAAGACGACGCTCAGCGCCGTTGGGATCGCCCAACACCGTAGCAAACGGGTTCGCGGCGGTTTCAAGACAGCCCAGTCCGCACGCCAGCACGAACAGCGCAAACAGGAATACCGAGAAGTTATTGACCATCGCCGCCGGCACAAACAGCAGCGCGCCAATCGCATACAATGATAATCCCGCCAATATTCCGGCTTTATAACCGTGACGCTGCATAAAATAACCGGCCGGCAGCGCGACAATAAAATAGGCACCAAAATAAGCCGCCTGTAATAATCCCGATTGGGCTTTGGTGACGTTTAACGTTTCCTGAAAGTGTTTATTCAACACATCCAGCAGGCCGTATGACACGCCCCACATAAAAAACAGGGTGGTAATTAGCATGAACGCCCAGCGCAGGCTAATAGTTCCCCTGACGCCCATATTTTCAGGCGTCTCGACGCGTTGTGTAGACATGGTTTTATCCTCGTAGGGTACAGTCGGTAAGTGTTGTTATTGGTCCTGCAAAGAGAATATTCGCGCCATCGCCACCCATTTTTCCCCTTCGGACGTCCAGGGCGTTGGCTGTTGGAACTGCCACATCAGCGCTTCCCAGCGCTGAATATGCGGATCCTGCTCAGAAGCCTGAGCAAAATCCTGCGTGTTAAAGCGATCGTTCACCTCCATCAGCATAAAAAGTCGGGTGCCAAGACGGTAAATCTCCATATTTTCGATGCCGTGCTGGCGCAAATGCTGCGCCACTTCCGGCCAGATGCGCTGATGCAGGCGCTGGTACTCGGCGATCTTCTCTGCATCGTCCACCAGATCCAGCGCCAGACAATAACGCCTGGATGCGCCACTCATAACAGCGCCCGATCGAGATGC
>NZ_DALYOQ010000013.1:75132-80673 GCF_031974595.1 Pantoea sp. CTOTU46764
CCTTCCTGCTCCTCCGCCTCATTCCCTCACGTCAACGCCCGATCCAGATGCAGATAGCCGCCATCGACGCTTAGCCATTCGCCGGTGGTGTGCGAAGCGCGCGACGACAGCAAAAACACCACGGTGTTAGCGATCTCTTGCGGCGTGGTCATGCGTTGGCCGAGCGGAATACGCTGGGTGATTTTCTCCAGTTCGGATTGCGGATCGGCGAAGGTGCCGATCCAGCGTTCGTACAGCGGCGTCATCACTTCGGCGGGCACCACAGCGTTGACCCGCACGCCGCTGTGTCGCAGTGATACCGCCCACTCGCGCGTCAGTGACAGAATCGCCCCTTTCGCCGCGCAGTAGCCGCTGGTGCCGCCCTGCCCGCTCAGTGCGGTTTTGGATGCAATATTGACGATCGATCCACGGCTGTTTTCCAGCGCCTGCTGGCAGAAGTGCGTCATCTGGTAATAGTGGATGAGGTTCTTTTCCAGCGAGGAGACAAAGGCGCTGCGTCCCGCTTCCAGCCCAACGCCATCATTGACGCCAGCGTTATTCACCAGCCCGTCGATGCGACCAAACTGCTGCTGCACGGCTTCCACCGCTTGCTGGCAGTTATGCTCATCACAGAGATCGGCCAGCAGCACTTCGGTTTGTGGCTGCAATTCGCGTAGCGCGGCCAGCCACATCTCATCTGGTTGTGCGTTGCTAACGATGACGGGAATCGCGCCCTCTTCCGCCAGCAGACGTGAGATGGCGGCACCAATGCCCGATCCGCCGCCGGTGACGATAATCACTTTATCCTGCAAAAACAGATTCATTCTTCTCTCCTGTCAGGCTGTAAACCTGCGCGGCGGTGTTGCCCCAAATGGCGGCCTGTTCATCGGCAGACAGCTCCGCTAGCGCGTCGTCAACTAACTGCGCCACCGCATGATATTCCGCTGCCAGCAGGCAAACTGGCCAGTCTGAACCAAACATCAGGCGATGCGGACCAAAACGCGCCAGCGCCTCATCGATAAAGGGCCGCAGCTGCGCGCGGCTCCACTGCCCGTGCGGTGCTTCAGTGACTAATCCGGATAATTTGCACACCACGTGCGGCATCGCGGCCAGTTCCGCTACCTGTTCGCCCCACGCCTGCGCGCCGCGCGCAATATCCGGTTTTCCCAGGTGATCGAGCACCAGCCAGTGGCGATCGTGCTGCGCGGCAAAGCGCGTGGCATCGGCCAGATGTCGCCAGGTCACCAGCATTTCCCACACGTAATCTCGCCGCTGAATCTGCGTGATGCCGGTTGCCACGCGCGGTTGCCGCAACCATGCGGCGGGATCCTGTTCATCCTGCACCTGATGACGAAAACCGCGCAGCAACGGATGTTGCAATGCCGTCAATTGCTCCGCCAAATCCGCGGCGGTGACGTCGATCCAGCCAATCACCTGCGTTGCCGGTTGCTGCTGCGCCCATTGCAACAGCTGCTGCGTCTCCGCTACACACTGCCGCGCCTGTACCGCAATCGAACCCTGCAACTCATGTTGCGTCAGCAGCGGTGCGAGATCGTCCGGCAGATAATCCTGTTGCAGACGCGTCATGGAATCCGTGATCCACGGAAAGTCCGCCGCGTCGTAACGCCAGAAATGCTGATGAGCGTCAATTCGCACGTCAGCCTCCCTGCGCGCGATAGCGATATTGCTCGCGCGAAGCGGGATACATTTCGATTGAGAAGCCAGGCGCGGTGGGCGGCATATAAGCCGCGCCGCGGATTTCACACGGATGAAGGAAATGTTCGTGCAGATGATCGACGTACTCGATGACCCGGCCTTCATGGCTGCCGGCAATACAAACAAAGTCGATCATCGACAGATGCTGAACGTATTCGCACAGCCCAACGCCGCCCGCATGCGGGCACACCGGCAGCTGGTATTTCGCCGCCATCAACATTACCGCCAGCACTTCATTCACGCCGCCGAGACGACAGGCATCGATCTGCACCACATCAATCGCCTCACGCATAATCAGCTGCTTAAAGATGATGCGGTTCTGACACATTTCCCCGGTAGCGACCTTAACCGGCGCAACGCCCTGACGAATTTTGCGATGTCCTTCGATATCGTCCGGGCTGGTGGGTTCTTCGATAAACCAAGGACGCGCGAAGGCCAGCTGTTGTACCCAATCCACCGCATCATTCACTTCCCAAACCTGGTTAGCATCGATCATCAGTTGACGATCCGGCCCCAACACTTCGCGCGCAATGCGCACGCGGCGAATATCATCCTCGAGGTCGCGCCCCACTTTCAGCTTGATGTGGGAGAACCCGGCATCGACTGCCTGCTGGCAAAGACGGCGCAGTTTCTCGTCATCGTAGCCAAGCCAGCCCGCCGACGTGGTATAGCAAGGATATCCGTGCTGCTCGAGCTGGCGGATGCGCTCCGCTTTGCCCGCCTGCTGCGCCGTCAGCAATGCCAGTGCTTCATCCGGCGTGATGCAGTCGGTGAGATAACGAAAATCGATGCAGCGCACCAGTTCCTGCGGCGACATATCGGCCACCAGCCGCCACAGCGGCTTCTCTTCTGATTTCGCCCATAAATCCCATACCGCGTTGACCACCGCGCCGGTCGCCAGATGAATTGCGCCTTTATCCGGGCCGATCCAGCGCAGCTGGCTGTCGCCGGTGATATCACGCCAAAATTGCCCCATATCGGCGACAATCGACTCTAGTTGACGGCCGACGATCAGGTGCTCAAGCGCACGTATTGCGGCACAGCAAATTTCATTGCCGCGCCCAATGGTGAAGGTCAAACCGTGACCGCTGATTGCGGCGTTATCGGTCTCGATGATGACGTAAGCGGCGGAATAATCCGGGTCGGGATTCATCGCATCCGAACCGTCGAGATGTTGGGACGTGGGAAAACGGATATCTTCCACGCGCAGTGCCGTAAGTTTGGTCATTATTCGCTGCCCTCGGTGATTTGACGCTGCTCGCCCAGCCCGGCGATGCCCAATCGGATAACTTGCCCTGCACGCAAGTAGACCGGCGGTTTCTGCCCCATGCCGACGCCCGGCGGCGTGCCGGTTGAGATGATGTCGCCTGGCTGCAAACTCATAAAACGGCTGAGATAGCTGATGATGTGCGCGACCGAAAAAATCATGGTGCGCGTGTTACCGTTTTGATAGCGCTTGCCGTCAACCTCCAGCCACAGATCGAGCTGCTGCGGATCGGCAATCTCATCGGCGGTCACCAGCCAGGGACCGATTGGGCCAAAGGTGTCACAGCCTTTGCCTTTATCCCAGGTGCCGCCGCGTTCGATCTGATATTCACGCTCCGAGACGTCGTTAACCACGCAGTAGCCCGCGACATGCGACAGCGCATCCTCTTCGGCGATGTAGCTGCCGCCTTTGCCGATCACCACGCCCAGTTCCACTTCCCAGTCGGTTTTCACCGAGCCGCGCGGAATGCGCACTGCGTCATTTGGCCCGACTACCGCGCTGGTCCATTTGCCAAACACCACCGGCTCCTGCGGGATGTCGGCACCGGTTTCGGCGGCGTGATCGGCATAGTTCAGGCCGATACAGATGAACTTGCCAATCTGTCCGACGCAGGCACCAATGCGCGGCTGACCGCTGATTTTTGGCAGTTCACTGAGCGGCAGCTGGCGTAGTCTTTCCAGCGCGGACGGCAGTAGCGCATCGCCCACCAAATCATCGATAAAGTGCGACAAATCGCGCAATTCGCCCTGCTCATCCAGCATTGCCGGACGCTCTTTGCCCGGTTCGCCGACACGTAATAATTTCATTCTTTCACTCCTGTTAGTTGCTCCAGCCGCCATCAATAATCTGTGCGGTGCCGGTGGTATAAGCGCTGGCATCGGAAGCCAGATAGGCCGCCAGATATGCGATCTCTTCTGTGGTGCCGATACGGCCAATCGGCTGACGTGCGACAAAGGCGTTATAAACCTCAGTTTCGCTGCGCCCTTCCGCCTGCGCCTGCGCGGCAATGCGCTGACGCAGTGAGGGTGAATCGATGGTGCCGGGGCAAATGGCGTTGCAGCGGATGCCTTGGCGAATGTAATCCGCCGCCACCGAACGCGTCAGGCCAATTACTGCTGCTTTGGTGGCGCTGTAGGCGAAGCGATTTACCACGCCTTTCACACTCGATGCCACCGATGACATGTTGATGATCGACCCTTGCTGCTGTTGCAGCATCGCGGGTAGAAACGCCTGGATCATGCGAAACATCGCGGTGACGTTGAGATCGAGCGCGAACTGCCACTCCTTTTCGGTGCATTCCAGCAGGCTGCCGCTGTGAACAACGCCCGCACAGTTGAACAGCACATCAAGCGTGCCGAGTTCCTGCGCCGCTGCGCTGATCGCCTGGTGGTCGGTGACATCGAGTTGATAAGCGCGGATGCCGGGCAAATCATGCAGCGCGGCAATGTTGATATCGCTAGCGATGACGTCTGCGCCCTGCTCAGCAAAGTAGCGCGCGCTGGCCAAACCGATGCCTTGTCCGGCGGCGGTGATCAACACGCGTTTTCCATGTAAATTCATTGCATTTCCTCTGGTCCAAAGATCTAATGGTCAGGCCATTGAAAGGTGATTTTTTCCCAGCGGGATAGCAAAATAACGCTGGCTACTTTTTCGCTTACGCATTACGTTTTATTGACAATTGCGTAACATTGACAAGTGTCCTGACGATTATTTGTGCAACTGATCACTTAATTTATTTAGACAGGGAGCAGCGCAATGCCGATCAAAAAGATGGAAAACCCCAGGCTTTACAGACAAATAGCAGACCAACTCATTGCGCTTATCGACAATAACGAATTTCCACCCGGCAGCCGCCTGCCAGCGGAGCGTGAGTTGGCTGAGCAGCTGCAGGTCAGTCGTGCATCGGTGCGTGAAGCGCTGATCGCGCTTGAGGTGATTGGTCTGGTGGATGTGAAGGTCGGCAATGGCGTGATCGTGAAAGCGCGTTCCAGTACGCAGGAGCCGGTGATGATGCAGGCCGGACGCGATCAGTGGAATGAGCCGGATGATGAACTGGGTATCAACCTGGATTTCTCCACCGAGCTGCCACCCTTCTCGCTGCTGCAAGCCCGCCGTCTGATTGAGCCAGAAGCCGCTGCGCTTGCTGCGGTGCATGCCAGCGAGCAGGAACTGGCGCAGATCCGCGCGGCTTATCAACAAAACTGCGAGGATAACCGCGCGCAATCGCGCACCCATCCCGGCGACCGCCTGTTCCATATCCGCATTGCCCAGGCAAGCGGCAATCCTGCCTATGGATTTATCATCGGCCACCTCCTCGGCCATCGCTATGGCAGCATGTTCCGTATGTTGCAGGCGCACTACACGCCTAGTGATATGCCGGTTGTTTCAGAATCCGAGCATATGGCGATTCTTTCTGCGCTGGAGAAACGCGATGCCAAAGCAGCGAGAAATGCGATGAAGAAGCATATTGATCGGGTAATTGCGACCTTTGAGCGTGTGCAGGAGTGAAAGGACTATGCGCGCCTGGTCGCCATAAATGGCGACCCTTATATCTCGATCATTCTCCTCCGGGTGCTATG
>NZ_DALYOQ010000014.1:0-29970 GCF_031974595.1 Pantoea sp. CTOTU46764
CGAAACGCTATGCGTTCCGGCATGATTAAGTCTTAACTGACGAGCATTACGCCATTTATGGCGACCTGGCTGTTATCGCGCCCGTTTACCCGGCCGCCCATTACCCAACATAATCGCCAATCGGCTGCCGCCCGGCGTGGTTTCCATCAAAATCTTGGTCACGCTGGTGAGCGGCACCGACAGCAACATGCCGACCGGGCCCAGCAACCAGCCCCAGAAAATCAACGACAGAAACACCACCAGCGTCGACAATCCCAGCCCACGTCCCATTAATCTTGGCTCCAGCATATTGCCGAACACCATGTGAATCGCGCTGAACAGCGCCGCAACCAGCATGGCGTCATAAATATTATTCAGCACCAGCGCCTGAATAAACGGCGGGATGCCGGCGATGATCGGGCCGATATTGGGGATGAAATTAAGGATGAACGCCACCACACCCCAGAACAGCGCGAACTTCACGCCGAGCAGCAGCAGCGACAGCCAAACGGCGACGCCGGTAATCAAACTCACCAACGTTTTCAGTGCCAGATAGTGCGTCACGCCTTTCAGCGCACGGTGCAGACCGGCGATGCGGATCTGCGGATTGACCATCGCGTTACGCATTTTATACGGCAGATGGCGCACCTCAAACAGCATAAATACCACGGTAAGAATCAGCAGCAGCACGTTGGTCATCGCGCCGGACAGCTGTTTCAACACCGATGTGGCCATGTCCATCACCACGTTGGGATCGAGGCGTGCCGCCAGCGCTTCGGTAGAGATGTTGATATGAAAACGCGCGGCAAAATGTTGCACTACGGCCAGCTTTTGCTCCAGCATGGTGCGGATTTGCGGATAGGTATCACTGAAGTCACTGGCCGAACTGGCAAGTACAGCAATAAGTAACAGCACGACGATAAAAATCACGCTGATCACCAAGGTAATCGCCAGGCCACGTTTGACGCCGCGCCGCATCAGCATTGTGACCAGCGGATTGAGCACGATTGCCAGGAAGCTGGCCAGTAAGAAGGGCACCAGAATGTCCGAGGCGGCGCGAATGCCCGCCAGAATAATCACCAGCATCGCCAGTTTTACCAGGATGTTCTGGCCAATTTTTTCCTGTAGCAGGTTGTTCATTCTCTCTCCTGAGACGGTTTTTGCTCAGGAGAGTGTAGTTGATGGAAATTAACCATCTGTTTTTTAAGATAAAGAGAAAGTCGGATCGCCGTGCCGTAGGGGCGCCATTTATGGCGACCGTCATTATCTTCACCGGCCCTGACGCTGCATCAACGCCGTCGCAGCCAACATCAAACTCAAACTGGCGAATAGCGTCAGCGTGGCCATCGCCATGCCTTGCCCGACCGAACCTTGTTCGAACTGACGCCAGATAAAGATCGCCACGGTTTGCGTGCCTGCCGGCGCCAGCAGCAGCGAGGTCACCAGCTCGCGCGACGCCACGGCAAACACCATCATCATCGCCGCCAGCAAGCTGGGAGCGACCAGCGGCAGCACAACCAGCCGCAGCGCCTGCAAACGTGATGCGCCGTGCACGCGCGCCGCCGGTTCCAAGGTTGGGGCCAGCTGACGCAGCGCGCTACTGACATAGCGCACCGGCCACGGCAGCAGTAAACAGCTGTACGACAGCAGCAGAATAAACATTGTGTTATAGGGCGAAACCGGCCAGAAACCACGATTCCACAGCAGAATCAAACCTACGCCAACCACCACGCCGGGCATCGCCGCAGGCAGCAGCGCCAGACCATCCATCATTGCCAGCAAACGGGTTTTCCCTTCCGACACGCGCCAGGCAATGAGAAAGCCCAGTGCGCCAGTCAGCAGCGCCGCGCCAAGCGCCAGGCCGATGCTGGTGGAGAAGGCCGCCAGCGCATCGCCTTGCTGGCTGAACAACGCGCCGAAGTGGCGTAGCGTCAGATTACTGAGATGCAATCCACCGGAGAGCGTATTCAGTAAGCCGCTCAGGGTCATCGCGCCGAGCGGCAGCACTACAGCCAGCAGCACGGTGACAGCAAACGGCAGCAGCATCAGGTTTTGTAAGCGTCCGGCATGCGCCAGTTCCTGAGTAACAGGTTTACCGCCAACCGCCGTGACATCGCTGCTGCCGGTCAGTTTGCGCTGCAGCAGCCACGCCGTGAGCGCCACCAGGCTCAGCATCAGCGACAGCGCCGCCGCGCCGGGCAGATCGATCGGCCAATCGGCGAGTTTGGTTTCAATACCCACGGTCATCAGCGTCAGCTTCGCTTGCGCACCCAGCGCTGCGGGCACGCCGTACTCCTCAATCGCCAGCGTAAACGCCAGCAGCACGCCGCCTGCCAACGCCGGTAAGGTAAGCGGCAAGGTGATGTGCCAGAAGCCGCGCCACGCCGATGCGCCGTGCACGCGCGCTACCCAGGCAAGGCGTTGCCCGCTCGCCAGCAGCGAACGCGACACCGCGAAATAGACCACCGGGAAGATGTTCAGCGTCATCACGCCAATCATGCCGCTGCTGCTAAACAGCAGGCTGTCGAAGTTGATGCCGGTGAGTTGTTCGATATAACCGTTGCGTTGCAGCGCCAGCGTCCATGACAGCGCCACAATATAGGGCGGCGTCAGAAACGGGATCAGAAACAGCAGATCCCACAACGCCGCGCCCGGCAGGCGGAACAGGCCGCGCAGTGCGCCGAGCGGTAAGCCCAGCAGCAAACTGCACAGCGCCACGCCGCCGCCGATTTTCAGCGTGCCCAGCCACATCGATGCCAGCTGCGGATCGTCCAGCAGCGCCGGGAAAGCGCTAAAAGCGCCGCGCCAGCTGCCTTCACCGAAGTAGGGAAACAGCGCTTGCAGCACGATAAACAGCAGCGGCAGCGCCACCAGCAGCAATAACGCCAGCAGAATCAAGCCATTCAGGGCACGCGACATCGTTTACTGTCCGAACAGGGCGCCAAAGCGCTTCAGCACCGCCGAGCGCTCACTGCTGCCATCCTGATTGGTCGGCAACAATTTGATCTCGGTGAACAGCGGACGTTGCGCTTTGATATCGGTACGCGCTGGCATTAGCCAGGCTTTCGCCACTTGTTCCTGACCTTCATCGGACAGCACGTAATCGACGAATTTCTTCGCATCATCTGCGTGCTGGCTGCTTTTCAGGATCATCATCGGACGCGGCGCGACCACGGTGCCGTTTTCCGGGAAGATCACCTTCACGCTTTCGCCCTGCGCGATGTTGTTATAGGTGACGTAGTCGACCGCGCCAAACACCGCCGCTTTCGCGCCTTGCAGCACCGGCGTCACCGCCTGCGCATTGGGTCCGCTCATCACCATGCCGTTGGCTTTCAACTGGTCAAACAGCTGCCAGGCTTTTTCGCCTTCGCTGTTTTGCAGGCCAATCAGCAGATCGAGTGATGCGCCCGACAGCGCCGGATCCGGCGTGGTGACTTTGTCTTTAAAGGCGGGCGCGGTGAGATCCTGCCAGGTTTTCGGCTCTGGCGTGTTGCTTTGCGTATTCCACACGATGCCAAGCGCGGAAATACCCTGCGCGACATAGTTGGCGGTTTTGAACTGATCCGGCACCTTCGCTGCATTAGCACTTTCGAAAGGTTGCAGCCAGCCGCGCTGTTGCAGATCTTCGGCGGTATCCCACGAAGCCGAGATCAGCACATCGGCCTGCGGATTGGCCTGTTCCGCTTCCAGACGCGCCATCACTTTGCCGGTGGTGGCCTGGAAAATATTCACTTTGATGCCGGTCTGTTTTTCAAATCCGGCGGCAAGACTTTTCGACAGCGAACCCGGACCGGCGGTGTACACCGTCAGCGCCTGGGCATCGTTGATCATGATGGCGGAAGTCAAAATCATCGCGCTGATGGCTCCTGTTTTAACTGACTTGAGAGATGGCATTGCGGTCCCCTGAGAGGTGAGTAACGGAAACAATCTGGCCCTGCGCCAGGTGAATGATGCGGTCGGCCAGCGTGTTGGCTTCCTCGCGATCGTGCGTAACGTAAACAGCGGTGATACCCGCCGCGCGCAGCAAATCCGCCATGGTGTGAACCAGGGTTTCACGCAGGTCGCGGTCGAGGTTGGAGAGCGGTTCGTCGAACAGCAGAATGGCCGGTTTCGCCACCAGCGCGCGCGCCAGCGCCACGCGCTGCTGCTGGCCGCCGGAAAGCAACGCTGGTTTGCGATCGCCAAAATCAGCGAGGCCAACCTGAGCCAGGGCGGCATCGGCCTGTTGTCGCGCGGCGGCTTTTTTCATGCCGCGCATGCGCAGCGGAAAGGCGACGTTTTGCGCCACCGACATGTGCGGCCACAGCGCGTAATCCTGGAACACCATGCCGAGCTTACGCTGCTCCGGCGCATCGCAGTGGCGCGGCGAGGCCACGCAGCGTTCACCAATCCACAGTTCGCCTGCGGTTGGCTGCAGCAAACCCGCCAGCAGTTTCAAAAGCGTGCTTTTGCCACAGCCGCTCGGGCCGAGCAGCGCGAGGATTTCGCCTGCGGGAATGGTCAGGGAGAGATCGTGCAGAATAGTCAGGTTACCCACCGACCATCTGAGATTTTTCAGTTCAATAGGCAGCGCGGCATGCGTCATCGGCCACCTCCCGCGAAGGAGTCAGCGTTAAGCACGCGCGCCTGAGAAGTCAGGGGCGTCATCAGATTGTTATCCTCTTTGGGATTTGATTGAGGGCGAGTCTACGAGTGCGATATGACGAAATGATGACCGTAAAACTGGGCATTTCACTGATGCGGATAACACCAAATGGCGTATAGTTATCCTCTTGTTATAAAAATTCCGTCACCCACGAGCGCAATCACTCATGCCTGACTCGCCTGCCGCCGCACCTGAACACGGCCGTTTTCGCCTCAATTTACTGATCCTTTCCATCGTGAAGTTTAACTTTGCCAGCTATCTCACCATCGGTTTGCCGCTGGCGGTGCTGCCTGGCTTTGTCCATGACGGGCTGGGCTATAACGCCTTCTGGGCCGGATTGGTGATCAGCCTGCAATACATCGCCACGCTGCTCAGCCGTCCGCACGCCGGACGCTATGCCGATCTGTGGGGGCCGAAAAAAGTGGTGGTGCTGGGGCTGGTGGGCTGTTTGTTGAGCGGCATCTGTATTCTGCTCTCGGCGCTCAGCGATGGGCAGGGCGTGCTGAGTCTGGTGCTGCTGTGTCTGGGGCGCGTGATTCTCGGCGTGGGGCAAAGCTTCTCTGGCACCGGCACCTCGCTGTGGGGCGTGGCGCGCGTCGGTTCGCTGCATATTGGCCGGGTGATTTCGTGGAACGGCATTGTCACCTACGGCGCGATGGCGATTGGTGCGCCGCTCGGCGTGGTGATTTTCCGCAGTGGCGGCTTGCTGCTGCTCTCCGGCATCATCATCGCTATTTGCGTGCTGGCGATTGCGCTGGCGCTGCCGCGTGCGCCGGTGAAAGGCAGCAAAGCCAAGCCGCTGCCGTTCCGTGACGTGCTGAGCAAGGTGTACGGTTTCGGCCTGATTCTGGCGATGGGTTCCGCCGGATTTGGCGTAATCGCTACCTTCATCACGCTGTTTTATCAGGATAAAGGTTGGGATGGCGCCGCCTTCGCGCTGACCATGTTCAGTGCCGCGTTCGTCGGCACGCGCCTGCTGTTCCCGAATGCCATCAATCAGCTCGGCGGTTTGCGCGTGGCGAGTATTTGCTTCGCGGTGGAAGCGATTGGCCTGTTTTTGGTGGCCGGTTCGTTCGATCCCTGGATGGCGAAAATGGGCGCATTCCTCACCGGCGCAGGTTTCTCGCTGGTGTTCCCGGCAATTGGCGTGGTGGCGGTGAAAGTGGTGCCGCAGCAGAATCAGGGCAGTGCGCTCGCCACCTATACCGCGTTTATGGATTTGTCGTTGGGCATCACCGGGCCGATTGCCGGTTTTATTATGAGTTATGCCGGCGTGTCGCTGGTCTATTTCCTCACCGCGCTGCTGGTGTGTTTAGCGCTGTTCTGCACGCTGCGGATGATTAAGCGCATGCCGGAAGATCCGGTGGTGGAGGTTAAAGAGAACGCGTAATTGGCGGTCGCCATTAATGGCGACCCTACGGGTTTCGTAGGGTGCGCATTCATGCGCACCTGGTTTAGTAATGATGAATGGTGTAAAAAAAAGGCCTCCGACCGAGGCCTAACACTAACAAAAAGTGTCTTGTTTTAGACACAGATAAGGGTTCTTTTAGGCTTTCAGCAACTCAATGCTGTAGCGAATTTGGCGTTCAATCTCAGCGATATTCCACGTCTCAAGTTCCGACGAAAACGGCTCAAACGCGTAAACGCCTTTGTAGCCCAGCATCTCCAGACGTTTCACCTGCGCCACGCTGTTTAGCACATCGCGGTCGCTGAGCATGATGCGTTCTTCATCGGTCAGTTGCGCCGTCGGGCGGGTATCTTCCACGCCAGACAAATGCACCAGCCCAATATGATTGATATCAATCTCCTGCGGGAACTCGTTTTCGGCGTTCTCATACAGGTGATGATGGAACGTATCGAGCAGCACTTTGAACGGTACTTTGGCCTGCTGAATCAGCTTTTGCGTTTGCACCGCCGAGCGCAGCGAACTGACCGGGAAGCCCAGCGGTTCCACCAGCCCCTGAATGCCATACTTCTCAAAGCGCGGTGCCAGCACCTGCAGCGCTTCCAGCGTCTGCTGGGGCGAGATCTCAATCCCTTCATTCAGCGGACACATCACCAGCGCTTTTGCGCCGATGGCTTGAGCTTCCTGCAGCAGCGCGTCGGCTTTTGCCAGCAACGCCTCATCAGCACGATTAAACGGATAGAGCGCGTTAATCGTCACGATTTCAATGTGGTACTTATCCGTTAGCGCTCGCAGCTGCGCCACGCTGAGATCATCGGTGACCTTGCCGCTCTGCATGTCATTACGCAGTTCAACCTTGCTCAATCCCAGACGCTGCACCAGCTGAAAGAAAGCTTCCAGCGACAGCCTGGGCGCAATTTTACGGTTAATACAGAAACGGGTTGGATCGATGGCCATAGGCGGCTCCTGTAAACGGATACGGATGAGGTGCTGCAAAGAAAACATTTATTTCATTATTATTGAATTATGAAATATCAGATATTGGATCTGCCTCGCAAAAATTTCATATTTCGTTTCGCGTTGCATGTTGAAGCTGGATTTCAGACACAAATTCTGTGCGCGCAACGGCTTAGCAGTGATGCAGTTTGGCAGGCCTATAGCGCCAGCAGGGAAGCGCTACGGGCGGATTTGCACCCGGCTGTCAGCACAAGCGGAAAAAATGCGATCCATGCCGCTAAAAGGAAATTTTCCAAAAAGAAGTATTTGAAAAATTCATTTCATTACGATAGCTTCATAGCACGCTTTAAGTATTACCTGCACACGCAGCGTCGCGGTTCGAACGGGCTATCTGCAGGGAACTTCACATCTAAGAGGCAACGACATGACTATCGTAGGAAACTTTATCGGCGGCAAAATTACCCACAGCGCCAGCAATGAAACCATTCCCGTGTACGATCCGGCGACCGGCAAAGTCGTGCGTGAACTGACGCAGAGCACCGCTGCTGAAGTAGAGCAGGCGATTGAAGTCGCTCATGCCGCGTTCCCGGAATGGTCGAAAACCGCGCCGTTGCGTCGTGCCCGTGTGATGTTCAACTTTAAAGCGCTGATGGAAAAACATCGCGAAGAGCTGGCGGCACTGATCGTGTCTGAGCACGGCAAAGTGTGGTCCGATGCGCTGGGTGAACTGACGCGCGGTATCGAAGTGATCGAGTATGCCTGCGGTATTCCACATCTGATTAAAGGTGAAAACTCACCAAGCGTGGGCACCGGCGTTGATAGCTACTCGCTGATGCAGCCGGTCGGCGTTGTGGCGGGTATCACACCGTTCAACTTCCCGGCGATGGTGCCTCTGTGGATGTTCCCCATCGCGCTGGCGTGCGGTAACACCTTTATCCTCAAGCCACCGGCGCTGGATCCATCCGCTTCTGTGCGCATGGCCGAACTGCTGAAAGAAGCCGGTCTGCCGGATGGCGTTTTCAACGTGGTGCATTCCTCTAACGAAGATGCCGAGCAGCTGTACAAAGATCCGCGCATCGCCGCAGTCAGCTTCGTCGGTTCTTCCGGCGTGGCGGAGCACATCTACAAAACTGCCAGCGCCCACGGTAAACGTGTGCAGGCGTTCGGCGCAGCGAAAAACCACGCCATCGTGATGCCCGATGCCGATCTTGATGCCACCGTGAACGCCATTATGGGCGGCGCGTTTGGTTCAGCCGGTGAACGCTGCATGGCGCTGCCCGTTGTTGTCGCCGTTGGTGACGACACCGCGGACAAATTGATTGCGCGTCTGACGCCGCTGATCAAAGCGCTGCGCGTCGGTCCTGGCATCCAGAAAGGTGCCGAAGAGAATGAAATGGGGCCGGTGGTTTCTGCTGCGCACCAGAAGAAAGTGCTGGGCTACATCGACAAAGGTGAGCAGGAAGGCGCGAAGCTGGTGGTTGATGGCCGCGGCATCCAGGTTGCTGGCCATGCAGAAGGTTACTACGTTGGCGGCACGCTGTTCGACAACGTGACGTCAGATATGACCATCTGGCGCGAAGAGATCTTCGGACCGGTGCTGAGCATCATGCGTTCCAGCGATTACGACAGCGCATTGCAACTGGTGAACAGCCACGAATTCGGTAACGGCAGCGCCATCTTCACCAGCAACGGCCACACCGCGCGTGAATTCGTGCAAAACGTCGAAGCCGGTATGGTTGGCGTTAACGTGCCGGTTCCGGTACCAATGGCGTTCCACAGCTTCGGCGGCTGGAAACGTTCGGTGTTTGGTGCGTTGAACGTGCACGGTCCAGACGGCGTGCGTTTCTACACCCGCATGAAAACCGCCACCGTGCGTTGGCCGAGCGGCCAGCAGACCGTCTCTGAGTTCAGCATGCCGACGCTGGGCTAATTTCGCTCAACAAGGAGGAACAGGATGTCTCTGATTTCGAAAGCGCAAAAACCCGACAGCAACGGCCGTATCCAGCATGTCACGCCGGAAAGCGCGGGCTGGGAATACGTCGGCTTCGACGCTTATCTGCTGAAAAAAGGGCAGAGCCTGAAGCTGAGCAGCGGCGACAAAGAGTTGTGTCTGGTGCTGGTAGCGGGCTTCGCTTCGGTGAAAACCCGTCACGCCGAGTTCCCCAATCTCGGTAAGCGTCTGTCGCCGTTTGAACGCATTCCGCCTTACTCGGTGTACGTTCCGCATAACGATGAAGTGGAAGTGTATGCGGATAGCGATCTGGAACTGGCGGTGTGTAATGCACCGAGCAGCGGCAACCTGCCGGCGCGACTGATTGCGCCGGAAGATGTTGGCGTTGAGCAGCGTGGTAAAGGGCGTAACCAGCGTCTGGTGCACAACATTCTGCCGGATAACAAAGAGGCCGACAGCCTGCTGGTGGTGGAAGTGTACACCGACGAAGGCGCGACCAGTTCGTACCCCAGCCACAAGCACGACCAGAAAGACAGCCCGGACGAAACCTATCTGGAAGAGACTTACTATCACCGTTTCGATCCTGAGCCAGGTTTCGCCATGCAGCGCGTTTATACCGACGACCGTTCACTCGACGAGTGTATGGCGCCGTATAACCGCGATGTGGTGACGGTGCCGCGTGGCTATCATCCGGTGGCGACCATTGCCGGTTACGATAACTACTATCTCAACGTGATGGCGGGTCCAAAACGTCTGTGGAAATTTACCTGGGAGAAAGATCACGCCTGGGTGAACAGCGACCAGTATCCGCGTTCGTAACATGCGCACCAACGTAAAAAAGGGCAGCCAGGTGGCTGCCCTTTTTGTTGGATGGTCGCCATGAATGGCGATCCTACGAGAGTTATTCGCTGGGGACGTTGTTGTTCAACGCTAACGACACGGCGAGCGTCTGTGCCAGACACAGCGACGCCACCTGCGAACGGAAGCCATCCACCTGCGCTTCACGCACCACAAAGCACACATCACTGAAGGCGGCCAGTGGGCTGACCTGGCTGTCGGTGATGGCGATCAGATGCGCACCACGCTTAGCGCCTAGCTCAACCAACTCCACCGCTTCACGCGCGTACGGCGAGTAGCTGATGGCGATCACCACGTCTTTCGGGTTCACCATGCTCAGCTGTTCGGTGAACATGCCGCCGAGGCCGTCGATCAGGAACGCACGACGCTCCAGATGGCGTAGCGCATACACCAGATACGATGCCACGCTGAATGAGCGACGCAGGCCGATGATGTAGATGTTCTCGGCTTCATCGAGCATTTTCACCGCGCGGTTGAGCTGGTCTGGATTGACCTGCATTGCCAGCTGTTGCAGCGCCTGGCTGTTGACCATGGTGAAGACGTTGAGGATTTCGGCCGGGCTCTCAGGTGAGGTGGCGCTGTCATCGGTGGCGGTCTGGCGGAACAGACGTGCGCGCTCGGTGTAGTTCACGGTCTCTTCCATCAGGTGCTGACGGAAAACCTGTTTCATTTCGTTGAAGCCGCTGAAGCCAAACGCGTTGGCAAAGCGGATCAGTGTGGAAGGCGGTACATCCGCATGTTGCGCGATAGAGGCAACGGTATCGAAAGCGATGCTGTTACTGTTATCAAGGATATAACGAGCCACCTGCTTCAGGCGTTTGCTCAGCGTCTCATAGCGACGACGGATCTCGTCCTGTAACAGGGTTAATTGCGTTGGATTATTGGTCATTACTTCGGCCCGCTAAAAAAGAAAATATGGCTGGATAATGAGCGCTATAGTACCAGATGGATGGAAAATTTCATTTGTTTGACATCATCGTGACGCTTATTTCATCGGTTTATGAAATGCCTCACAAAATATGCAGGTTTCCCCTCACCCTCACCCTCTCCCGCAAGCGGGCGAGGGAACCGACCGCGTGAATGTTTTGTTGCTTACTCACATGTGGCTGCGTCTCCCTCTCCCTGTGGGAGAGGGCCGGGGTGAGGGCATCAGCCCGCAGAAGAAACAAAAAAAGCGGCCAAAGCCGCTTTTTCCAAGCCACAACACTTAACCGCGCACAGCGCGCCAGTAGCCGATCAACCGCAGGTAGTTGCCTTTCACGGTCTCAATCAGCGCCTTGTCATCCAGCTCGCCTTGCAGCCACTGGCGCGACGGCTGGCCGAAGATGGTGCGACCTACTGCGAAACCCTTCACCCACGGTGCTTGCGCGGCGGCGGCGAAACCGGCTTTCAGTGTCTCTTCCGGCGCATCAAGGCCCAGCAACAGAATGCCGCGGCAGTGCGGATCGTTCTGCTCGATCAGCCCGCTGATCGCCTGCCAGCTCTCTGCAGACAGCGGCGGCAGTTTCCACCAATCCGGCTGAATGCCAAGGCTGTAGAAGTGGCTCAGCATGTCGTAATAGTAAGATTCGTTACGGTCCGGATTGCTCTCCGGCAGAATCAGTTCCAGCAGCAGTTCATGCCCGCTCTTATTACAGCCATTCCACACGTCGAGAACCAGATCATCCTGCTCTTTACGCAGTTCAGCGCTGTCGTGCGGATGGTAGAACACCAGGCATTTCACTACGTGCTCGGCTGGCCAGTCGACCAGCTGTGAGCCGATGTTGCCGTGCTCCAGGCGCAGCGGACGTGAACTTGGCAGCTCAATCGGACGTCCAATCCACCAGTTTTTACCGGTAATCGCGTTCAGCGCTTTCTGGCCGTAAGTGGTATCCGCGAGGATGCCGCTCTTCTCATTCAGACCGGCTTCATTCGCCGCTTCTTCTGCGGCACGCAGCAGCAGCAGTTTCAATTGTGGAATGCGTTCTTCGCTGACGCCCGCTTCGCGTGCCATATCAGCCAACTGCTTGCGATGGTCGAAGGCGAACACATTCAGCTCTGGCCACTGCTGTTTACGCGTGGTGACGCGATGCAGGTGATTGAGACGTACATCAAGATCCGGACGTTTCACCTCTTTATCGCGGCTAAGGAAATCATCCAGCTCTTCTTTGGTCGGCATCGCCGGTGCACAGCCGTGGCGCGAAACCACCAGCGCGCCACAGGCGTTGGCGTAACGGCACGCTTGCTCCCAGCTTTCATCGTTCAGCCAGCCGCGCAACAGGCCAGACATAAAGGCATCGCCCGCGCCCAGCACGTTCAGCACTTCTACACGCACGCCGCTCTGCAGTTTGGTCTGTTCCCAGCTATCCGGGATCTCGCCCTCAAACACTACGCAACCCAGCGGACCGCGTTTGCACACTAAGGTGGCCTGGCTCGATTTACGCACATTTTTCAGCGCGGTCAGCGTATCGGTGCTGCCACCGGCGATATGGAACTCTTCTTCCGTTCCGACCACCAAATCGAAATAGTGCAGCACTTCCTGCAGCTGTTGCGTCACTTCACCCGATTCAATGAAACGCGTTTCACCGTCACCAAGCGAGGTGAGTCCCCACAGCACCGGACGATAATCGATATCCAGCGCGGTGCGCAGGCCGTTGCGTTTGGCGATATCCAGCGCTTTCAACACTGCGGCGCGCGTTTGTGGATGCGACAGGTGCGTACCGGTAACGGCGACCGCACGTGAGGAGGTGATGAATTCTTCGTTAATATCTTCCGGCACCAGCCCCATATCTGCGCAGTTGTCGCGGTAGAAGATCAGCGGGAAGCTCTCTTCATCTTTGATCCCGAGGATCACCAGCCCGGTCAGGCGATGCTTATCGGTAATCAGGCCATCGGTGTTGCAGCCTGCACGTTGCAGCTCTTCACGCAAAAAGCGGCCGTTATGTTCGTCACCCACACGCGCCAGCATCGCCGATTTCAGGCCCTGAATGGCCGTACCGTAGGCCACGTTGCCGGAAGATCCGCCGAGATATTTGTTGAAGCTGGTCATATCTTCCAGGCGTGATCCAATTTGCTGACCGTAGAGGTCGACGGCGATGCGTCCGATACAAATCACATCAAGCCGCTTCTGTTGTGTACTCATACCTATTGTTTCCTTCTGTGATAAGCAGACACTGCGGGCGCTGCCGCCCAACGTCGAGCGCTTTGCTTCCGGGTTCTCAAGGTGCCTGATTGGCTTTGGTCGCAGTATGAGGAATAAAAATTCCAAATTCAATATGAAATGAAACATCCATCACGATTTTGTGAGCCAGGTAAAACTCTGACGAAGCCGCAAAGCGGCGTCGGAATCGTTGGGAGTTTCAGTGATAGTCAGGCTTGTGAGCCAGGTCTCAGGAAAGTGCTGGCGAATCAAGGAAGCTACTGAAGTGAAATGAAATTTCGTTATGACCGGCAAATGACCTTTTACTGTTCCACTTTTCCCCCTTTCGCGGCTCGCGCAGCCCACGTTTCATTGCTGAATTTGATCTCCATCGCAAAATGAAATGTTTCTTCTGTAATCGTGTTTAATGAAAAAAATATTTGTTTATAATCGCCTCACGTTTCACTTAATCCGCGGGCGCCGTGAACGGCAGTTTTTACCCGAACCGCGATGTACCTCGCCGCAGGTACCAGCATGTAAAGGAAGAAGCATATGGGCACAATCAGACTCACCACGGCACAGGCGCTGGTAAAATTTCTCGATAACCAATACCTGAACGTTGACGGCGTTGAAACCAAATTTGTGAAAGGCATTTTTGCCATTTTCGGTCACGGCAACGTGCTGGGATTGGGACAGGCGCTGGAGCAGGACAGCGGCGATCTGGTGGTGCATCAGGGCCGTAACGAGCAGGGCATGGCGCACGCCGCCATTGGTTTTGCCAAGCAGTCGCTGCGTCGTCAGATTATCGCCTGTACTTCATCTGTCGGTCCCGGTGCAGCCAACATGATTACCGCTGCCGCCACCGCGACCGCCAACCGCATTCCTTTATTGCTGCTGCCAGGCGATGTGTTCGCCACGCGCCAACCGGATCCGGTCTTGCAGCAGATCGAACAGAGCCACGATCTCAGCATCAGCACCAACGACGCGTTCCGCGCGGTGAGCAAATACTGGGATCGCGTTAGCCGTCCAGAGCAGCTGATGACCGCCTGCATCAACGCCTTGCGCGTGTTGACCGATCCCGCCGAAACCGGCGCGGTGACGATTGCGCTGCCGCAGGACGTGCAGGGCGAAGCCTGGGACTTCCCGGATTACTTCTTCCAGAAACGTGTGCATCGTCTGGATCGCCGTCTGCCAACTGCCGCGCAATTAGAAGATGCGCTGGCGCTGATTGCGCGCAAACACAAGCCGCTGATCATTGTCGGTGGCGGCCTGAAATATTCCGACGCCGGTGATGCGCTGCTGAAATTTGCCGAGCGTTTCAACATTCCGTTTGCCGAAACTCAGGCCGGTAAAGGCACCATCGTTTCCGATCACCCGCTGAATGTCGGCGGCGTGGGCGAAACCGGCTGTCTGGCGGCTAACCTGCTGGCGAAAGAGGCCGATCTGGTGATTGGTATCGGTACGCGTTACACCGACTTCACCACCGCGTCGAAATGGATTTTCCAGAATCCGGACGTCAGCTATCTGAACCTCAACGTTAGCAATTTCGACAGCTACAAGCTGGATGCGGTGCAGCTGCTGGCGGATGCGCGTGAAGGTTTAACCGCGCTGGAAAGTGGTCTGCAAGGTTTCGAAAACCATTGGGGCGGCCAGATTGAGCTGTCACAAAGCAAGCTGCTGAAAGAGACGCAGCGTGTCTATGCCGCGACCTATAACACCGACGATTTCATTCCGGAAATCGCCGACCACGCCGATCGCGAAGCGCTGTTTGCGGAGTTTGAGCGCCTGACGAAATCGGTGCTGACGCAAAGCAGCGTGCTGGGCACCTTAAACGAGCAGCTCCCAAAGGATGCGGTGATTGTCGCGGCAGCGGGCAGTCTGCCGGGCGACCTGCAGCGCGTGTGGCGCACCAAAGATTACAACTCGTACCACGTTGAGTACGGCTACTCCTGCATGGGTTACGAAGTGAATGCCGCGCTGGGCGTGAAGCTGGCGCAGCCGCAGCGTGAAGTCTACGTCATGGTCGGCGACGGCTCGTTCATGATGCTGCACTCCGAGCTGGTCACGTCGATTCAGGAAGGGGCAAAAATCAACGTGGTGCTGCTGGATAACATGACCAACGGTTGTATCAACAACCTGCAGATGGAACACGGCATGGACAGCTTCACCACCGAGTTCCGCTTCCGTAATCCGGAAGGCGGTAAGCTGGATGGCGGCTTTGTGCCGGTGGACTTCGCGGCAATCGCCGGCGGTTACGGCTGCAAAACCTACCGCATCACCACGCTGGAGCAGCTGGAAGCCGCGCTGATCGATGCGCAGAAACAGACCGTTTCCGTGCTGTTTGACATCAAAGTGCTGCCAAAAACCATGGTGCACAAATATTTCAGCTGGTGGCACGTCGGCGTGGCGCAAACCTCCACCTCCGAGCGTACGCAGGAAGTGGCCGACAACCTTAACGTGCATATCGAACAAGCACGTAAGTATTAAAACCTCTTTTAGGCCGGAGCTCTCCGGCCTTGTTTTACCCTAACTTATCCGACTCTACAGGTGTAATTATGACGCTCAAACTCGGTGTAATTGGTACCGGTGCAATTGGTCAGGAACACATTCGTCGCTGCAATAACGTTTTGCAGGGTGCGAAAGTGGTGGCGGTTTCTGATATCAACGTGGAAGGTGCGCGCGCTGCGCTGCAACGTCTGAATATCGAAGCCGAGGTTTATCAGGATGGTCATCAGGTGATCAACTCACCAGACGTTGACGCTGTGCTGGTGACGTCCTGGGATCCGACCCACGAAGAGTTCACGCTGGCGGCCATCGCGGCCGGCAAACCGGTGTTCTGTGAAAAGCCGCTGGCGCTGAGCGCTGAAGGTTGCCGTCGCATTGTCGATGCCGAGATCAAACACGGTAAACGTCTGGTGCAGGTTGGCTTTATGCGCCCGTACGATACCGGCTATCGCGCGCTGAAAAAAGTGATTACCGACGGTGAAATCGGCGAACCGCTGATGCTGCACTGCGCGCACCGCAACCAGAGCGTCGGTGAGAATTACACCACCGACATGGCGATCACCAACACCCTGATTCACGAGCTGGATGTGCTGCGCTGGCTGACGGAAGACGACTACAAAACCGTGCAAGTGGTGTTCCCGCGTACCACCTCGAAGTCTCACGCCAAGCTGAAAGATCCGCAAATCGTGCTGTTTGAAACGCAGAAAGGCATCCGCATTGACGTGGAGATCTTCGTTAACTGCGCGTACGGCTACGACATTCAGTGTGAAGTGGTGGGCGAAGAGGGCATCGCGAAGCTGCCTGAGCCTTCGGCGATTCAAACGCGCAAAAACGCGCGTCTTGGCGTGCCGCTGCTGACCGACTGGAAAGATCGTTTCATTGATGCGTATGACGTTGAGCTACAAGCGTTTATCAATGACGTGAAAGACGGCCAGCTGACCGGACCTTCTGCCTGGGATGGTTTTGCTGCTTCCGTGGCCGCCGATGCCTGCCAGAAAGCGCAGAACAGCGGCGCAATCGAGCCGGTTACCATGCCGCCGCGTCCGGATTTCTACGCCAAATAATTGAGCTGTGCGCTAAATACTCCTCGGCGGCTCAGCGGCCGCCTCTGTGAATCAGGGACAACAAGATGAACAAAGACAACGTTAAACTGGCGATTGCGCCAATCGGCTGGACCAACGACGACATGCCGGAGCTGGGCAGCGAAAACACCTTCCAGCAAACCGTCAGTGAAATGGCACTGGCAGGCTTTACCGGCAGCGAAGTGGGCAGCAAATACCCGCGCGATCCGGCGATTCTCAAGCCGATGCTGGATATCCGTGGTATTCAGATCTGCAACGCGTGGTTCAGCACCTTCTTCGCCAACGGTGAAAAAGCGAAAACCATCGACGAATTCACCAATCACATGAACTTCCTGCATGCGATGGGCGCGCGCGTGATTGGTTGCTCTGAGCAGAGCAAAAGTATTCAGGGCACCACGCTGGCGGTGCTGGAGCAGAAGCCGATTTTCAGCGATGAAGAGTGGCGCTTAACGGCGGAAGGCTACAACGAGCTGGCGGAGATCGCCGCGAAAAAAGGCATGCGCTTGACGCTGCACCATCACATGGGCACCGGCATTCAGACGCCAGCCGAGATTGATCGCTTTATGGAAATGACCAATGAGAATGTTGGTCTGCTGTACGATACCGGCCACATCTACTATTCCGAAGGTTCACAGCAGGCAATGCTGGATGTGCTGACCAAATATCTGCCGCGTATTTTCCATGTGCATCTGAAAGATGTGCGCGACAGCGTGGTCGCCGAAGTGCGCGAGAAATCGCTGTCATTCCTTGATGGCGTGAAGAAAGGTACTTTCACCGTGCCGGGCGATGGCGTGATCGATTTCAAACCGGTGTTCAAAATCCTCGACGATTACGGCTACAAAGGCTGGATGGTGGTAGAAGCAGAACAGGATCCGGCGCTGGCCAATCCGTTCGAATATGCGGTGAAAGCGCGTAAGTACATCCGCGAGAATGCGGGGTTGTAAACGAGTAGACATTAAAAAGGTCGCCATGAATGGCGACCCTACGTAAACGGGGCGTCATTTACGACGCCCCGTTTTTATATTATGACGCTAACGACAACGCCGGTTTCTGCGCGTTGACCGCCAGCCACTCGGCGATGCGCGCCTGCTCGGCTTCGTTTAGCCACATACCTTGTTTAGTACGACGCCAAATCGCATCATCCAGCTCGCGCACCCATTCGTTTTTCACCAGGTAACGCAGCTCGGCTTCATAGAACTCGTGACCGAAGTTCTCGCCCAAATCGTCGATGCCCTTCGCGTCTGCCAGCAGCTCTTCGGTGCGGCTGCCGTAAGTACGGGCAAAGTGACGCGCCATACCTTCGCTGATAAACGGATAGCGACGACGCAGGCCAGCGGCGTAATCATCGCGTGAACCGGAGAAATCACCGCCCGGTAATACCGCGTTTTTGGTCCATGCTGGGCCGATGTTCGGGTAGTACCTGGTCAGTTTCTCCAGCGCATGTTCCGCCAGCTTGCGATAGGTGGTCAACTTGCCGCCGAATACCGACAGCAGCGGTGCCTGGCCGTTGTCGTCATGCACATCCAGCGTGTAATCGCGGGTGATGGCCTGCGGTGAGTCCGATTCGTCATCGCACAGCGGGCGCACGCCCGAGTAAGTCCAGACGATGTCATCTTTGCTCAGCTGTTGTTTGAAGTGTCCGTTGAACACCTTCAGCAGGTAGCTGATTTCGTTGTCATCGATCTTCACGTCTTTCGGATCGCCTTTGTACTCCACGTCGGTGGTACCAATGATGGAGAACTCATCCATCCACGGAATGACAAACACGATACGGTTATCTTCGTTCTGCAGGATATACGCCTGCTTTTCGCGATGTACGCGCGGCACCACGATGTGGCTGCCTTTGATCAGACGAATGCCGTACGGCGATTTCAGCTTCAGGCCATCGTCGAAGAACTCTTTTACCCACGGACCGGCCGCATTGACCAGACCTTTAGCGCGCCAGGTGTAGGTTTTGCCGGTATCAATATCTTCGGCTTCTACCATCCACAAACCGGCTTCACGCCAGGCGCGGGTCACGCGAGTGCGGGTGCGAACTTCGCCGCCTTGTTTTTCCACTTCCTGCGCATTGAGAACCACCATGCGCGCATCATCAACCCAGCAGTCAGAATATTCGAATCCGCGCGTGATCTCCGGCTTGAGGGCCGAATCCGCGCCAAAACGCAGGCTTTTACTGCCCGGCAGCGTGGTGCGTTTGCCGAGGCGGTCGTACATAAAGAGGCCCATGCGGATCATCCACGCCGGACGCAGATGCGGACGGTGCGGCAGACGGAAGCGCATTGGGAAGGCGATATGCGGCGCCATTTTCAGCAGCACTTCACGTTCTGCTAAGGCTTCGCCTACCAGGCGGAATTCATAGTGCTCAAGGTAGCGCAGGCCGCCGTGAATCAATTTCGAGCTGTTAGAGGAGGTTGCACAGGCCAAATCCCGCGCCTCCAGCATCAGCACCGACAGTCCGCGTCCTGCAGCGTCCACTGCAATGCCGGCTCCGTTAATGCCGCCGCCGATCACGATCAGGTCTTTGGTTTCCACGTCATCTCCTCCGATGTTCGGAATAGTTCTAAAATGTTCGTTTTCGAGCGTAATAATAATCGGAAACCAACATAGACGCCAGCAGTTAACTGAATAAAAACATTTTTGCGTGATATAGCTAACATTCCGACAGGAAAAAAATCACATAACCCTATAAGTTGTCAGGTTATCGCGGCGGCTTCTCAGGTTAAACTAGGCGCTAATTGTGTAATGCTTATGAGTTGAGCATGTTTAGGTCGCCATGAATGGCGACCCTACACCGGGCAATCGTAGGGGCGCCATTCATGGCGACCTGGCAGCAACACCGGTAATTTTTTAACCGCTAATTGTGACCAAGTAATGAGAGACACCATGGAAACCTTCGAGTGTATTAATGTCCTGCAGGCGCAAGAGCATCTGGCACAAGGTGCGCAGCTGGTGGATATCCGTGATCCGCAGAGCTTTATGATGGGCCACGCGGCGGGCGCGCAGCATCTGACCAATGACAATCTGGCGGATTTCATTGCCAACGCGAATCAGGCATTGCCGGTGCTGGTGATGTGCTATCACGGCAACAGCAGCAAAGGCGCGGCGCAGTTTTTGCTGGGCCAGGGATTCAGCGCGGCGTACAGCATTGACGGCGGATTTGACGCCTGGCGCGCGGCATTCCCGGCGCAGGTTGCCCTCGGCGACGCCTAAGCCCATCGCATAAGGAAGGAGAGCACCGCATGATGCGCATCACCCAGTTTAATAATCCGCGCATGGCGCAGGCGTTTGTCGACTACATGGCGACACGCGGCGTGACGTTACGCATTGAACGCGAAAGCCACTTCGTCATCATGTTGGATGATGACAGTAAGTTTGAGATGGTCGAAAACGAACTCGCGCAGTTTGTGCGCGATCCCAACCATCCGCGCTATCAGGCGGCCAGCTGGCATAGCGGCAGCACCGAAAGTGGCTTACGTTACGAGCGCACCAACATCTGGGCTAGCATTCGCGAACGCGCAGGTCCGCTCACCATGACCCTCATGATCGCCTGCATCGCGGTGTTTATCCTGATGCAGATCGTCGGTGATGATGTGGCGCTGGATTGGCTGGCGTGGCCGGCGGACTCTTCGCAATATTTCCAGGTGTGGCGCTGGTTTAGCCATGCGCTGCTGCACTTCTCGCTGCTGCATATCCTGTTCAACCTGATGTGGTGGTGGTATCTCGGCGGTGCCGTCGAGAAGCGTCTCGGCAGCGGTAAGCTGTTTGTGATTATGCTGATCTCCGCGCTGCTGACCGGCTGGATGCAGGCCAAGTTTAGCGGCGTGCTGTTTGGTGGCTTGTCGGGCGTGGTTTACGCGCTGATGGGTTACTGCTGGCTGCGCGGCGAGCGCGATCCCGAAAGTGGTATTTATCTTGAGCGCGGCCTGATTGGCTTCGCGGTTGTCTGGTTGGTGATTGGCTGGTACGGCGCATTTGGTCTGTCGATCGCCAACGCCGCGCACGTCACCGGCTTGCTGGTGGGCTTAGCGATGGCATTTGTTGATACGCGTAAGATTACGCGTCGTTAGCAGCACCAATAAAAGAAGCGGCTACGAGCCGAGGAGAGAGATGTGAAGCAGACGCAACGTCATGACGCCATTATCGATCTGGTCCGGCGTCAGGGATATGTCAGTACCGAAGAGCTGGTGGATCACTTTGAAGTCAGCCCGCAAACCATTCGGCGTGACCTGAACGACCTGGCCGATCAGAACAAAATTATGCGCCATCACGGCGGGGCGGCGCTGCCGTCCAGCTCAGAAAACACCGCATGGCAGGATCGTAAGATGATGTGGTCGGCGGAGAAAGCGCGTATCGCCGAGCGTGTGGCGAGCCAGATCCCTGATGGCGCCACGCTGTTTATTGATATCGGCACCACGCCGGAAGCGGTGGCGCATGCGCTGCTCAATCACAATAATCTGCGCGTCGTCACCAACAACCTCAACGTAGCGATTCTGCTGATGGCGAAACCGGATTTCCGCGTGATTATCGCCGGCGGCGAAGTGCGCACGCGCGATGGCGGCATCATGGGCGAAGCGACGCTGGACTTCATTTCGCAGTTCCGCCTCGATTACGGCATTCTCGGTATCAGCGGTATTGATATGGATGGTTCACTGCTGGAGTTCGATTATCATGAAGTGCGCACCAAACGCGCCATTATCGAAAACTCGCGCTGCGTGATGCTGGTGGTGGATCACTCGAAGTTTGGCCGCAATGCGATGGTCAACCTCGGCAATATGAGCCTGATTGATTACATGTATACCGATCAAAGCCCGCCGGCCAGCGTGCTGAAAGTGATTGAACAGCACGAAGTTCACCTCGAATTGTGTTGATAGCGCGGTAAACGGTCGCCATGAATGGCGACCGTTCGACACCCAGCGTGCACGATTTTTTTCCTGGTACTCACATTTCCCTGTCGCTTTTTTCTGCGCCCCCAGCTTTACTTATCCATTCACCTCTTGCGCTCGCCCCGGCTTTACCGTTAACGGACACGAAGGGATTGATATGTCGCAGCAAAAATTCAATAAAACACGTTTCGACGCCGCTCTTACCCGCCAATGGCAACATCTTGGACTCACGTCCGCCCAGCAAATGACACCGCACCAATGGTGGCAAGCGCTGAGCAGCGTGCTGGCAGAAATGCTGGCGACGCAGCCACCTGCGCCACCTAAACAAGGGCAGCGTCTCGTCAACTATCTGTCGATGGAGTTTCTGCTGGGGCGTTTAACCGGCAACAATCTGCTTAATCTTGGCTGGTACAATGAGGTGCAAGCCGCGCTGGCGGAACATCAGGTTGAGCTGAGCGAACTGCTGGAAGAGGAAGTGGATCCGGCACTCGGCAACGGCGGATTGGGGCGCTTAGCCGCCTGCTATATGGATTCAATGGCGACCGTCGGCCAGGCCGCGATGGGCCACGGCCTCAACTATCAATACGGCCTGTTTCGCCAGACGTTTACCGATGGACAGCAGCAGGAAGCGCCGGATGACTGGCAGCGCGATCGCTATCCGTGGTTCCGCCATAACGCCGCGCTGGATGTGCAGGTTGGCCTTGGCGGCAAGGTCAAAGAGAATCACGATGGCAGCATCCTCTGGCGACCTAAAATTCACCTCAAAGGCGAAGCCTGGGATTTGCCGGTGGTGGGTTATCGCAACGGCATCATGCTGCCGCTGCGACTGTGGAAAGCCACCAGCGCGCAGCCGTTCGATCTCACCGCGTTTAACAACGGCCAATTTCTGCAGGCCGAGCAGCAAGGCATCGACGCCGACAAGCTGACCAAAGTGCTCTATCCCAATGATAATCATGCCGAAGGTAAGCGACTACGCCTGATGCAGCAGTATTTCCAGTGCGCCTGCGCGGTGGGCGATATTTTGCGGCGCCATCATCTCGCCGGGCGCGCCATTCGCACTTTGCCCGATTTCGAAGTGATCCAGCTTAACGACACGCATCCTACCATCGCCATTCCAGAGATGCTGCGCGTGCTGTTGGACGAGCATCAATTGAGTTGGGACGATGCGTGGCACATCACCAGCCGCACCTTTGCCTACACCAATCACACGCTGATGCCGGAAGCGCTGGAGCGTTGGGATGAGAAGCTGGTACGTGACCTGTTGCCGCGCCATATGTTGATTATCCGTGAGATTAATCGCCGCCTGAAAAAGGTGGTGAAGCAACAGTGGCCGGATGACAAAGCCACCTGGCACAAGCTGGCGGTGGTGGCTGACGGTCAGGTGCGCATGGCGAATCTGTGCGTGGTGAGCTGTTTCGCCGTCAACGGCGTGGCGGCGCTGCATTCCGAGCTGGTGGTGAAAGATCTGTTCCCGGAATATCACCGGCTGTGGCCGAATAAATTCCATAACGTCACCAACGGCATTACGCCGCGCCGCTGGTTAAAACAATGCAACCCGCTGCTATCGACGCTGATTGATGACAGCTTGCAGGTTGAGTGGGCCAACGATCTTGATGCGCTGGCGTGGCTGGCACCGTTTGCCCGCAAGAAGGCGTTTCGTCAGCAGTTCCGCGACATCAAGCAGCAAAACAAGCAGCGCTTAACGCTCTACATCAAGCGCGTGACCGGCATTGATATCAATCCGGATGCGCTGTTTGACGTACAGATCAAGCGGCTGCACGAGTACAAACGTCAGCACCTCAGTTTGCTGCATATGCTGCACTGCTATCGCCAGCTGCGCGATAACCCGGATAACCCCGACTTTGTGCCGCGCGTGTTCCTGTTTGGCGCCAAAGCCGCGCCCGGCTATTACCTCGCCAAAAACATCATCTATGCCATCAACAAAGTGGCGGAGGTGATTAACAACGATCCGCGCGTCGGCGATCGCCTCAAAGTGGTGTTTATCCCGGATTACCGCATCACCGCCGCAGAGTTGATGATTCCGGCCGCCGATCTCTCCGAGCAGATTTCTACCGCCGGTTATGAAGCGTCCGGCACCGGCAATATGAAGCTGGCGCTCAATGGTGCGCTCACCATTGGCACGCTGGACGGCGCTAACGTGGAGATTGCCGAAGCGGTGGGCGCGAAGAATATCTTTATCTTCGGTAACAGCGTGGACGAAGTGAAGGCGCTGAAGGCGGGCGGCTACAGCCCGAAAAAGCTGCGCAAACAGAATCCTTATCTGGATGGATTGCTGAAGGAGCTGGAGAAAGGCAAGTTCAGCGACGGCGATAAGCACGCGTTTGATCTGATGCTGCAGAGCCTGACCAAAAATGGCGATCCCTGGCTGGTGCTGGCTGACTTTGATGCCTACATCGCCGCACAGCAGCAGGTGGAAGCGCTGTGGAAGAATCAGGACGCCTGGACACGCGCGGCCATTCTGAATACCGCACATACTGGCCGTTTCAGTTCTGACCGCTCGATTCGCGATTACCAGCAGCGGATTTGGCAGACGGCACGTTAATCGATATTTCGGTCGCCATGAATGGCGACCCTACAAATTTCGGAGAAGCAATGACGCTTAACAAGCTGGATCAGGCGGCACAGGATGCTGGCATTTCGCTGCGCTTTATTAATGCGCATGGCGAGTCGGAAACTATCAGTGATGAGACCAAACGCGCGTTGCTGGCGGTCATGGAAACGCCCACCGGCAAAGCGCCACCGCTGCCGCCGGTGCAGGTCTTTGCCGCACGCAGCAAACGCCAATTGACGCCACAAGGCAGCGGCACTTTTTCCTGGCAGCTGCAAACCGAACAGAGCAAAAGCTTCAGCGGCGAGGTGCAGGGCGGCGAATTGCTCACGCTGCCGCCGCGTCTGTCACAAGGTTATCACCTGCTCACATTGCGCAAAGGCCGCCAGCAGTGGCAGACGCGCATTATCATCGCGCCGCGACGTTGCTTTATCCCCGAATCCATCGAGCAAGGCGAGAAACTGTGGGGCGCGCTGGTGCAGCTTTACACGTTGCGATCGGATGACAATTGGGGCATCGGTGATTTCGGCGACTTAGCGCACATGCTGGAGAAGGTCGCCGATTATGGCGGTGATTTTGTCGGCCTCAATCCTTTGCATGCGCTTTATCCTGCACAGCCAGAAAACGCCAGTCCTTACAGCCCAACCTCGCGCCGCTGGCTCAACGTGTTGTATATCGACGTTAATCGGCTGGAAGATTTCCAGCGCAGCCAGTCAGCCCAGCGTTGGTGGGCAAGGGCGAAAACACGCCAGGCGCTGGAGCAAGCGCGCGCGGCCGAGTTTGTCGATTACAGCGCAGTGGCCGAACTGAAATTGACCGCGCTGCGCTTTGCCTGGCAGCGCTTTCAGCCTCGCGCCGCTGACGATGCTTCGTTCCAGCAATTTATCGTCGAGGGCGGCGATCATCTGCGTTATCAGGCGGCGTTTGATGGCATTCTTGCCGAGCGCAGCCAGCAACATCCCGATGAATGGGGCTGGGCGCACTGGCCGGAAGGCTGGCGCAATGCCTTGTTGCCGGAGGTGCAGCAATGGTGCGCGCAGCACGAGGATGAGCTTCAGTTCTGGAGTTGGTTGCAGTGGGTAGCGCAAGAGCAGTTCGCCATCTGCTGTCAGATCAGCCAGCAACTTGGTATGGAAGTGGGATTATATCGCGACCTGGCGGTCGGGGTGGCGCAGGGTAGCGCGGAAACCTGGCAGGATCCGGAGCTTTACAAGCTTGGTGCATCCGTCGGCGCGCCGCCGGATCGTCTCGGTCCGCAGGGACAAAACTGGAGTTTGCCGCCGCTCGATCCGCATGTGATGCGCGCGCGTGGCTATCAGCCGTTTATCGATCTGCTGCGCGCCAACATGCGCGACTGCGGCGCACTGCGCATCGATCACGTCATGGCGTTGCTGCGTTTGTGGTGGATCCCCTACGGCGAAAGCGCGGATAAAGGCGCTTACGTGGCGTATCCGGTGCACGATCTGCTGGCGATCCTCGCGCTGGAGAGTCAGCGCCATCGCTGCATGGTGATCGGTGAAGATCTCGGTACGGTGCCGAAAGAAATCGTCAGCCTGCTGCGCAACAGCGGCATTTTCTCGTGGAAAGTGTTGTTCTTCGAGCAGCACGGCGATGGCAGTTACCGTCAGCCGCACGATTATCCCGCACAGTCGATTGCCAGCGCCAGTACCCATGATTTGCCGACGCTGGCGGGATTCTGGGGATTTAAGGATCTTTCTCTGGGGCACAAACTGGGCTTGTACAAAGAGAGCGTGTTGATTCCCTTGCTGGGAGAAAGGGATAAACAAAAACAGGCGCTGTTAGATGCGCTGCATCAGATGAATACGTTGCCTGCACGCCAAAGTAAAGTGGCCAGCCGAGTATCCTTCACGCCGGTGCTCAATCGCGGCTTCCACCGCTATCTGGCGCAAACAAACAGCGCATTACTGGGGTTGCAACCAGAGGATTGGCTGGCTATGACCTCGCCGGTCAACGTGCCGGGCACGGTAGATGAATATCCAAACTGGCGGCGCAAGTTAAGCGTCACATTAGAAGAGATGTTCAGAGGAAAAGTGCCGGGCTTGCTTACTGCGGTCAATACAGGGCGCAGGAAGCGTTAGAGAACGCGCGGCAGCGTCGGGTCGCTGCCGCGTGCTAAATCAGTAGTACGAGTGTTCGCCGCGCTGGTGCTCGGTCAAATCACGCACACCTTTCAGCTCAGGGAAGGCTGCCAGCAGCTCTTTCTCGATGCCATCTTTCAGCGTCACGTCGATCATCGAGCAACCGTTGCAGCCACCGCCGAATTGCAGAATGGCGATGCCGTCATCGGTGATTTCCATCAGCGATACGCGACCGCCGTGGCCAGCCAGCTGCGGGTTAATCTGCGCTTGCAGCAGATATTCCACGCGTTCCACCATCGGCGCATCGTCAGAGACTTTACGCATTTTGGCGTTTGGCGCTTTCAGCGTCAGTTGCGAACCGAGGTTGTCGGTAACAAAGTCGATTTCCGCGTCATCAAGGTACGGTGCGCTCAGCTCATCAACATAGGCGGACAGTTTTTCGAACTTAAATTCGGTATCAGTCGCTTCTACTGCATCGGGTGGGCAGTAAGAAACACCGCATTCTGCGGTTGGCGTACCCGGATTAATGACGAATACGCGAATCTGAGTGCCATCTTCTTGTTTGGACAGCAATTTTGAGAAGTGCTCTTGCGCAGCATCAGTAATAACGATCATGGCGATTGCTCAATAGTTGACTAAATTACTTGGTTATAATACGCCCAACACCGACGCTCTACAAGGTACGGCACAGGCAACCAATGTGTACGCTGGCCGCGCCTTGCGCCAGCAGGATGCGGCTAATTTCCGCCACGGTACTTCCGGTCGTCACAACATCGTCGATAAGCAGGATATGGCGTCCGCGCACCGGTATTTCAAGGCGAAAGGCAGCGCGCAGATTCTTTTTGCGCGCGCTGGCGCTCAATAAATGCTGGACCGCGCCGTGTCGTATACGCTTGACCCCTTCGCGATATTCACAGCCCAGCCAGCGAGCCAGCGGTTTTGCCAGCAGCGCCGCCTGATTGTAGCCGCGTTGCCAGGCGCGCCGACGATGCAGCGGTACGCTCAGCACCAAATCTACACGCGGCAGCCGGTAATCACGACGCATTGTTAACAATTTTAACAAAATCAGCCGCGCCAGCATCACTCTGAGTGCGGTTACGCGAGAAAACTTCAGCTGCTGCACCCAATCGCTCAGCGGCGGCAGGTAATCGCTGACGCAGCTCAGGGTCTGCCACGGGTGCGGGCGACGCAGGCAGCGCCCGCAAGGTTGAGTTCCGCTGGCCGGTAACCCGCAGCACGGACAGAGTTCCGGCAGGCGCGGAATTTGCTGTACGCAGCGGCTGCACAAACCGTGGCTGGCAATCTGCAGCGGCAGGCGGCATAGCCAACACAGTGCCGGGATTGGTAGCATAGCGACCTCCTTTTCACTTTTCCGGAGTGTAACCGATGAGTTCGCTTTACTGGCACACCGCAGGCACGGGCGATCGCGATCTTGTGCTGCTGCACGGCTGGGGTTTGAATGCCGAAGTGTGGCAAAACATGATTCCGCGACTCAGCCCGCATTTTCGCCTGCATCTGGTGGATCTGCCGGGCTTTGGCCGCAGCCAGAATTTTGGGCCGCTGACCTTAGCGGAAATGGCGCAACAGTTGTTGCCACAGCTGCCCGATCGCGCAGTGCTGCTCGGCTGGTCGCTGGGTGGATTAGTGGCCAGTCAGCTGGCGCTAACCCAGCCGCAGCGCGTTGCAGCGCTGATCACCGTCGCCTCATCGCCGTGTTTTACCGCGCGTGATGAATGGCCGGGCATCAAGCCCGAAACGCTGCAAAATTTTCAGCAGCAGCTGAGTACTGATTTCCAGCGCACCGTGGAGCGTTTTCTGGCGCTGCAAACCATGGGCACGGAAAATGCGCGGCAGGATGCACGCCAGCTGAAAGAGGTGGTTTTATCGCAGCCGATGCCGTCGGTTGGGGTGCTGGAAGGGGGATTAGAGATTTTGCGTCAGGACGATTTACGTGCCGCGCTCGACGATCTGCCGTTGCCGTTCCTGCGCATTTACGGCTATCTCGATGGGCTGGTACCGCGTCGTATCGCAGAAGAACTGGATGCTCGCTGGCCAGATTCATCCTCGGTGGTGATGGAGAAAGCGGCGCATGCGCCTTTCATTTCTCACGCGGATGAATTTACGCAGCTGATCACGGAGTTTACCGCAGCCACATAAACTGCCATGCAGCCAGCGTCAAAGGCTGGCTGCCATCCAGCTTATCCCCGCTAATCACATCCTGCACAAGCCGCGTCAGCGGTAATTGCGTCGTCACCTCATGACTGCTGAGATTAAACACGCATAGCAAACCCTCTTCGCTGTCCGGCTGATGGCGACGCAGGACCAGCAAGGTATTCTCGCTCTCCAGCAGCGTCATCGGGTTATCGGGATGAAATGCGGATTGTCGGGTACGTAGCTGAATCAGTGCGCTAAGGCGTTCATACACCTGCTGACGTAGCGGATTGCCGCCGCTAATCCACTGCTCCATTTCATGCAGGTCGTATTTCTGACGATTGATGGCGCGGTTGTGACCCGCCGCGCGCACGCCGTCGTTATCGTTGCGCGAGCCGAGAATGCTTTGGATGTAGATCGCCGGTACGCCGGGAAACGACAGCAGAATCGCATGCGCCAACAGGAAGCGACGCAGCCGCGTGTCATCGTCATCGTCTTGCTGATTAAGCGCATCAAAATAGGTGACGTTGATTTCGTATGGGCTAGTGGTGCCATCAGCATTGTTCTTGTACGAGACCAGCGCGCCTTCCAGCGCCAAATCGCGCACCAACGCCACAATCTCCACTTCCGACAAAATGCCGCGTGCCGGATTCAATCCAATGCCATCGTGCGAGGCGAGAAAGTTAAAGAAAGTGGTGGTGCCGCCGCCCAAATCCAGCGTGCTGGCCCACTGACGCAGCGCACGTGCCGATCCGGAATGAATGGCGTGCAGCACCAGCGGCGGCAGCGAAAACTGATACACCATTTGCGCTTCATCTTTGCCGTTGCCGAAATAGCTGATGTTGTCTTTATGCGGCACGTTGGTTTCGGTGACGATCACCGTGCCGGGCGCGACTTCATTGGCGATGGCGCGAAACAGCTTCACCAGCTGATGCGTTTTCGGCAGGTGAATGCAGTTAGTGCCCGGCGTTTTCCACATGTAGCCGACCGCGTCGAGCCGCACATAATCCGCGCCTTTGATCAGGTAATCGAGCAGCACATCAACCATGCGAATCAGCACTTCCGGATTGCCAAAGTTGAGGTCGATTTGGTCGGCGCTGAAGGTGGTCCAGATATAGCGCGTTTCGCCGTTGGCCATTGCAAACGGCGTGAGCAGCGGCGAGGTGCGTGGACGCGTCACCGCGCTAAGATCGGTGGCGGGCGGCATGCTGATAAAGAAATCATCCCAACCGGGATCCAGCGCCAGAAAGTGCTGAAACCAGCGGCTGTGCGCCGACATGTGGTTGCAGACAAAATCAAACATCAGGCGCGTCTCGCGGTGCAGTGCGCTGATGTGCTGCCAGTCGCCGCAGATCGGATTGACCTGGTGATAGTCGATAACCGAGAAGCCATCGTCCGAAGAGTAGGGAAAAAACGGCAACAGATGCACCAGGCTGAAAGTGGATTGCAGATGCTGCTGATAAAAACGCGAAAAGCTGGCGAGGGTTGGCTGTTCGGGTTCACGGAACTGATCGGCGTAAGTGATCAGCACCACATCTTTCTCATCCCAGTGCGCCTTGCGCGGCAGTTTTACCGTATCGCGCGCGGCACGAATGTGCGAAAGCAGACGTTCACGTGCCGCGACCGGAAAGCTGCCGTGATAAATCTCATCGATTAAGGCGTTGATAATATCCATTGGATCGCAGGGCCACGCGGCAGGTCATTTTTTCAAAGCGTAGATGGACGAGCAGATTTATCAAGGCGGTATGCGCGCGGAGACGGGATGTCT
>NZ_DALYOQ010000014.1:29980-55729 GCF_031974595.1 Pantoea sp. CTOTU46764
CTCCGCGCGTTTAAGGCAGGAACTTAACGCTTTTTGAAGGCGGCGGCGAGCGCATCACCCATGGCGCTGTTGCCCGCCGGAGCGCTGGCCGGTTTGCCACGGCCTTTGTAATTGGCCGCCGGACGCGTGTTCTCTTTACTGGCATTGCGGCTGCCGCGCGCATTGCTTTCACCGGGCTGCTCATCCAGACGCATGGTGAGCGCAATACGCTTACGCTGCATATCCACTTCCATCACCTTCACTTTGACGATATCGCCCGCCTTCACCACCTGATGCGGATCTTCAACGAACTTGTCGGAAAGGGAAGAGATGTGCACCAAACCATCCTGATGCACGCCGATATCGACGAAAGCACCGAAGTTGGTGACGTTGGTGACGGCGCCTTCCAGCACCATGCCCGGCAGCAGATCGTTAAGCGTTTCCACGCCTTCAGCAAATTGCGCGGTTTTAAACTCCGGACGCGGATCGCGGCCTGGTTTTTCCAGCTCTTTGATGATGTCTGTGACCGTTGGCAAGCCGAAGCGCTCATCGGTGAAGTCGCGTGCATTCAAGTCGCGCAGACCGCCTGGATTGCCCATCAACTCATTCAGCGCCTGTTCGGTGGCGGCGAGAATGCGCTCGACCAGCGGATAGGCTTCCGGGTGCACGGTTGAGGCATCCAGCGGGTTATCGCCGTGATTGATGCGCAGGAAGCCCGCGCACTGCTCAAAGGCTTTCGGCCCAAGACGGCTTACCTTCAGCAGCTGCTGACGGTTCTGGAAGCGGCCATTTTCATCGCGCCAGCTGACAATATTCTGCGCCATCATGCGGGTTAAACCGGCCACGCGGGTGAGCAGCGCCACAGATGCGGTGTTGAGATCGACACCGACGGCGTTCACGCAGTCTTCCACCACCGCATCCAGCTTCTTCGCCAGCTGGCTTTGGCTGACGTCGTGCTGATATTGGCCTACGCCGATCGATTTCGGGTCGATCTTCACCAGCTCGGCGAGCGGGTCCTGCAGGCGACGTGCGATGGAAACCGCGCCACGAATCGACACGTCGAGATCCGGGAACTCCAGCGCCGCCAGCTCAGATGCGGAATAGACCGATGCACCGGCTTCGCTGACAATCACTTTCTGCGCGTTGATTTGCGGGAACTGCTTCTGCACGTCGAGGAAGAAACGCTCGGTCTCGCGCGAGGCGGTGCCGTTACCAATCGCCACCAGTTCAACCTGATGTTTCGCGCACAGCGCGGCCACGGCCGTCGCCGCTTTCGCCGCCTGACCAGTATGCGGGTAAATAGTATCGGTCGCGACCAGCTTGCCGGTGGCATCCACCACGGCAACTTTTACGCCGGTACGCAAGCCCGGATCGAGGCCCATGGTGGCGCGCATGCCGGCAGGCGCGGCCATCAGCAGATCGTGCAGGTTACGGGCAAACACGTTGATGGCTTCATCTTCGGCGCGTTCACGAATAGTGCCCATCAATTCGGTTTCGAGGTGCAGCAGCACTTTGATGCGCCAGGTCCAGCTCACCACCGCTTTACGCCAGCTATCCGCCGGTGCGTTATTCAGGCGCAGCTTGAGGTGTTCGGCAATCAGCGTTTCGCCATAGCTTTCACGTGGGGCTTCGTCGAACTGCGGATCGGCATTCAGCGACACCTGCAGCACGCCTTCGTTGCGGCCACGGAACATCGCCAGCGCACGGTGCGACGGGACGCCGCTCAGCGCTTCGTGGTGATCGAAGTAGTCGCGGAATTTCGCGCCTTCTTCCTCTTTACCTTCCACCACGCGTGCTACCACATGCGCGTTCTTCCACAGATATTCACGCACTTTCGCCAGCAGCGTGGCGTCTTCGGCAAAGCGCTCCATCAGGATATAGCGCGCGCCATCCAGCGCAGCGCGCACGTCGGCGACACCTTTGTCGGCATCAACGTAGCTGGCGGCCAGCTGCTCGGGATCCTGCGATGGGTCCTGCCACAGCGTGTCGGCCAGCGGTTCCAGACCGGCTTCAATAGCGATCTGTCCGCGCGTACGGCGCTTCTGTTTGTACGGCAGGTAAAGGTCTTCCAGCTCGGTTTTATTCAGCGTGCTGTTGATGGCGGTGGCGAGTTCAGGCGTGAGTTTGCCCTGTTCGTCGATGGATTTCAGAATCGACTGGCGACGATCGTCCAGCTCGCGCAGGTAACTCAGACGGCTCTCCAGCAAACGCAGCTGGGTGTCATCGAGTCCGCCGGTCACTTCCTTACGATAACGTGCGATAAACGGCACGGTGTTCCCTTCATCAAGTAAGCGAACGGCAGCATCAACCTGGTCGGCGCGTGCCTTCAGCTCGCCTGCGATAATCTGGCTCAGTGAATCTTTCATCATCATTAACAATGCTTACACAGGGTTGGAAATAGCGGACAGTTATACGGAATGAGGCCGAAAATTGCCAGCCGGGGGCCCGTGAATCCGTCTTTTTCTGAATGCAGCGCGCGCAATCTTGCTGATGGTCAATCGGTCGCTTATTGTTAGCCTCTTTGCTGCGAAGAACCGCCGTCACCACGAGTTGAAGTCATGAAAACCCAACTGATTACCCGCGAAGGCTATAACAAGCTGCGTGCCGAACACGACCATTTGTGGAATGAAAAGCGTCCGGAAGTGACCAAAATCGTCTCATGGGCGGCCAGCCTCGGCGATCGCTCTGAAAACGCCGATTACACCTACAACAAGCGTCTGCTGCGCCAGATCGATCGCCGGGTGCGCTATCTGCGCAAATGCCTCGCCGATCTGAAAATTGTGGATTACGCGCCGCAGCAGGAGGGCAAAGTGTTCTTTGGTGCCTGGGTGCGAGTGGAGAATGAGCAGGGCGATGTGAAGCGCTTCCGCATTGTTGGCCCGGATGAAATTTATGGCGAGACGATGAAAGAGTACATCTCAATTGATTCGCCGATGGCGCGCGCGCTGATCAAGAAAGAAGTGGATGACGAAGTGGTGGTCAACACGCCGGAAGGGCAGAAGTTGTGGTTCGTTAACAGCATTGAATATGTGAAAGAGACGCCATAGCGGGGCGTTATGAATGGTCTGCTAAGGGTGAAGCGGTCGCCACGAATGGCGACCCTGCGATTGACATTATTTACCGGCTTGGGTTGCGGTGGTGGTTGAGGTGCCGCTGCCGCCTTTATCGCCGCCGCCCATGGTCGCCAGCGCCACGCCGAGCAGTGCGCCCACGGCGCCAACACCGATCGCGTCAGAGTTGCCCTTCGCCGTGGTGGATGCTTGCGCGCCAGCTGCTTCGCCTGCACTGGTCGCCGCCTGAACCTGAGTGAAGCTGGTCAGTACCAGTGCGCCCAGCAGAATTAGGTTTTTTTTCATTTTTCTCTCTCCACATGAACTCAATAGCCGCAGTGTCAGAGATCGCGTGGTGAGAAGAAAGGGCTGTTTATTGCCTGATTTATCAGCCTTTATTTAATTCTGGTCTTGTTTGTTTTCGTCGTGGAATTGTTCCGAGAGCAGTTGCGGGGCCGAAAGCGAAATCACGGGATTTTATGCTGTCCTCCGCACACTGAAAGCGTATTCCACACCATCACCTTAAGCCAAATCGCCCTGAGCGCCTCTCTGGCGGCGGGATTTTTTGTCATGAACCAGTAACAGAAAGAAAATGCGCCAAATTTTCAGATAAGCGCTAAGCGGCTTGAAAGCACAGATAAAAAACGCGAAGCGAAGCGCATTTCAGGGCTAAAAATAAATATAAGCTGCTGTTTAATATGCTTTGTAACAATTTCGGCTAGAATATAAACCATTAATGACTGTCACACTGAGGCCTCTTTTTTTAACAATATTGGCTCAGGCAATGGCGCCTTTGGGAGTTGAACATGCAAGAGAACTACAAAATTCTGGTCGTCGATGATGATATGCGTTTGCGTGCGTTGCTGGAGCGCTATCTCACCGAGCAGGGCTTTCAGGTGCGTAGCGTTGCCAACGCCGAGCAAATGGATCGACTGTTAACCCGCGAATCCTTCCACTTGATGGTGCTTGATTTGATGTTGCCGGGCGAAGATGGTTTGTCTATCTGCCGCCGTTTGCGCAGTCAAAGCAACCCGATGCCGATTATCATGGTCACCGCGAAAGGCGAGGAAGTGGATCGTATCGTCGGTCTGGAAATCGGCGCGGATGACTACATTCCAAAACCGTTTAACCCGCGTGAGTTGCTGGCGCGTATTCGTGCCGTATTGCGTCGTCAGGCCAATGAGCTGCCAGGCGCGCCATCGCAGGAAGAAGCGGTTATCGCTTTCGGTAAGTTCAAGCTGAACCTCGGCACCCGCGAGATGTTCCGTGAAGATGAGCCAATGCCGCTGACCAGCGGTGAGTTTGCCGTGCTGAAAGCGCTGGTCAGCCATCCGCGTGAGCCGTTATCGCGCGATAAGCTGATGAACCTGGCACGTGGTCGTGAATACAGCGCCATGGAACGCTCCATCGACGTACAGATTTCGCGTCTGCGCCGCATGGTGGAAGAAGATCCGGCGCATCCACGTTACATTCAGACCGTTTGGGGTCTTGGCTACGTATTCGTTCCGGACGGCAGCAAAGCATGAGGCGATTGCGCTTCTCACCCCGCAGTTCGTTTGCCCGCACCCTGTTATTGATTGTTACCTTGCTGTTCGTCAGCCTGGTAACAACCTATTTGGTGGTGCTCAATTTCGCCATTCTTCCCAGCTTGCAGCAGTTCAATAAGGTCCTCGCGTACGAAGTGCGTATGTTGATGACCGATCGGCTGCAGCTGGAAGATGGAACGCAGTTGGAAGTGCCGCCAGCCTTCCGACGCGAAATTTATCGTGAGCTGGGCATCTCGTTGTATACCAACGCGGCGGCGGAAGAGAGCGGTTTGCGCTGGGCGCAACATTACGAATTCCTCAGTGAGCAGATGGGCCAGCAGCTGGGCGGTCCCACCGATGTCCGTGTCGAGGTGAATAAAAACTCGCCGGTGGTGTGGCTGAAAACCTGGCTGTCGCCGGATATCTGGGTGCGCGTGCCGCTCACCGAAATCCATCAGGGCGACTTCTCACCGCTGTTCCGCTACACGCTGGCGATTATGCTGCTGGCGATTGGCGGCGCCTGGCTGTTTATCCGTATTCAGAACCGACCCTTGGTGGATCTGGAGCATGCGGCGTTACAGGTTGGTAAAGGCATTATTCCGCCGCCGCTACGTGAATATGGCGCGTCGGAAGTGCGTTCGGTGACGCGGGCGTTTAACCAGATGGCGGCCGGTGTGAAGCAGTTGGCTGACGATCGTACCTTGCTGATGGCGGGGGTCAGCCATGACTTGCGTACGCCGTTAACGCGTATTCGTCTCGCTACTGAGATGATGGGCGAGCAGGATGGTTATCTGGCGGAGTCGATCAACAAAGATATCGAAGAGTGCAACGCGATCATCGAGCAGTTCATCGATTATCTGCGTACCGGTCAGGAGATGCAGACCGAACGCGCCGACCTGAACAGCGTGCTGGGCGAAGTGGTGGCGGCAGAGAGCGGCTACGAGCGTGAAATTGAGAACGCGGTGATGTCCGAGGAGTTGATGCTGGATATCAACCCGCTATCCATCAAGCGCGCGCTGGCGAATCTGGTGGTCAACGCAGCGCGTTATGGCAACGGATGGATTAAGGTCAGCAGCGGCAAGGAGCTGAACCGCGCGTGGTTCCAGGTGGAAGATGATGGTCCGGGCATCGAGCCGGATCAGCTGCAGCATCTGTTCCAGCCGTTTGTGCGCGGCGACAGCGCGCGCAGCACCAGCGGCACCGGCCTCGGTTTAGCGATTGTGCAGCGTATTATCGATGCGCATGAAGGTTCATTGGAGATTGGTGATAGCGATCGCGGCGGATTACGGATTCGCGCCTGGTTGCCGATTCCGGAAGGTAATAGCAGTACGGCGGTGGTGAGTATTAATCATAGTGCGTGATACCCGGCGGGCATTTATGCCCACCGGGTTTTCACATCACAACTGCGGACCCGCCTGAACTAGCGCTTTACCCGCATCGTTATCGGTATACTTCTCAAAGTTCGTAATAAAGCGCTGCGCCAGATCCTGCGCGGCATGCTGCCAGGCCGCTTCTGTCGGCCAGCTGCGGCGCGGATCGAGAATCGCGCTATCCACCTGCGGCAGAACTTTAGGCATCTGCAGGTTGAACACCGGCAAGGTTTCAGTCTCAACCTCATCCAGCTCACCGGCCAGAATCGCGTTGATGATGGCGCGCGTGTCTTTCAACGAAATGCGCTTACCGCTGCCGTTCCAGCCGGTATTCACCAGATACGCCTGCGCACCTGCCGCTTCCATCCGCTTCACCAGCACGTCGGAATATTGCGTGGGGTGCAGCGTCAGGAACGCCGCGCCGAAACAGGCGGAGAAGGTGGGCGTTGGCTGCGTAACGCCGCGCTCGGTACCGGCCAGTTTGGCGGTAAAGCCAGACAGGAAGTGATATTGCGTCTGTTCCGGCGTTAAGCGTGAAACCGGCGGCAGTACGCCAAAGGCATCAGCGGTGAGGAAAATCACCCGCTTCGCGTGGCCCGCTTTGGACACCGGCTGCACGATGTTTTCGATATGCTCAATCGGATACGAGACGCGGGTGTTCTCGGTCTTGCTGCCGTCCGCATAATCCACGCTGCCATCGGCGCGCACCACCACGTTTTCCAGCAGCGCATCGCGACGAATCGCGCGGTAGATTTCCGGCTCCGCCTGCTCAGACAAGTTGATGGTTTTGGCGTAGCAGCCACCTTCAAAGTTGAACACGCCATCGTCATCCCAGCCGTGTTCGTCATCGCCAATCAGCTGGCGATCCGGATCGGTGGACAAAGTGGTTTTGCCGGTGCCGGACAGGCCGAAGAACACCGCTACATCGCCCGCTTTACCGACGTTAGCCGAACAGTGCATCGAAGCGATGCCTTTCAGCGGCAGCAGGTAGTTCATGATGGCGAACAGACCTTTCTTCATTTCGCCGCCGTACCAGGTGCCGCCAATCAGCTGCATGCGTTCGGTCAGGTTGAAGGCGACGAAGTTCTCGGAGTGCAGACCTTGCGCCTGCCAGTCTGGATTGGTGCACTGCGCGGCGTTCATCACCACGAAATCCGGTTTGAAGTCAGCCAATTCGGCTTCGCTCGGGCGGATAAACATGTTTTTAACGAAGTGCGCCTGCCAGGCCACTTCCATCACGAAGCGCACGCTGAGGCGCGTGTCGGGATTGGCACCGCAGAACGCATCGATCACAAACAGACGTTTGCCGGAAAGCTGCTGGGTGCAGCGATCTTTCAACGCCTGCCAGGTTTCCTGTGACAGCGGCTGGTTATCATTCTTGCCGTTGCCGACATCGTTCCACCACAGCGTGTCGCGCGTGGTGTCGTCCCGAACGATGTACTTATCTTTTGGCGAGCGACCCGTGAAGATGCCGGTATCCACGGCAATAGCACCGCTCTGCGTCAGAATGCCTCGCGCATAACCTTCCAGCTCTGGGCGAGTTTCTTCCTGAAACAGGGTGTCGAAATCAGGGTTATACACCACTTCGGTGGTGCCGCTGATGCCCATAGAGGCGAGGTCTTGCGATGTCAGGCCGTTAACGCGCATGTGACTGCTCCTTTAATCGGTATCTGTTACTGCATATTTTTTATGGGGTGATTCTGCTGCCTGCCTGCATAGCCACGCAGGGCAGATCGCGCGCAGTGTACTCTTCTGAGCACGGCGGAAAAGAGAAGATAGTCAGAAATGCGAGCTGGAACGTGACAAGTAGAGAAATCTGCCACTTATGAAACTAAAGTCAGCGTTATTTAGCTAATAACCGTGATAAATGATAGGGATACGTTCAGCAGGAAAGCGGGCGGATGAACCGCCCGGCAGATAATTAATGCACTTGATCGCTGTTGTTGGTTGGCGCGTTGCGAAGGGCGGCAATATCCACCGCATCGAACACGTAATGCGAATTGCAATAGTCGCAGTTCATGTCGATTTCGCCATCCTCTTCGAGGATTTCGTTTACTTCTTCCACTGGTAGCGTGCTCAGCACTTCGCCACAGCGCTCGCGTGAACAGGTGCACTTAAAGCTCACCGGCGTTGGGTCAAACACCGTGGCTTCTTCCTGATGGTACAGACGCCACAATACGTCGGTGGCGGGCAATTCGATTAACTCTTCGCTCTTCACGGTTTCGGTCAGCGTAGCGAGGTGATTGAAATCATCGAGGCTCGGCTCTTGCGCTGGCAGCACCTGCAGCAGAATACCGGCTGCGCCTTTGTCGCTGGTGCGAATAAACAGGCGCGTTGGCAGCTGCTCAGAACGCATGAAGTAATCTTCCAGACAACCCGCCAGCGTATCCGCTTCCAGGCCAACCACGCCTTGATAGCGCTCGCCTTTCTCTGGCGAGATGGTGATCACCAGATAGCCGTTGCCGACCATCTCTTTCAGGCTGCTGCCCGGTGCGATCTCCGCGTTTTCTTGCACGCGCGCCACGCCACGCAACTCCTGACGGTTATTACCGTTGATCACCGCCAGCGTCAGCGGACCGTCGCCCTGCAGCTGCACCGTGATATCACCGTCAAACTTCAGCGTTGCCGTCAGCAGGCTGGTGGCCACCAGCAGCTCGCCCAGCAAAGTTTTTACCGGCTCAACGTAGTCGTGATTTTCGACGATTTCACGCCAGGTTTCGGTCACATTTACCAGCTGGCCGCGCACGGCGACGTTTTCGAACAGGTAACGGTGCAGTTGATCGTTTGTAGACATAGTGTTTCTCTCGTTGGGGCGCGTTATTTATCGCCCGACAATTTAAATTTCATCAGATCGCGGCGCTCTTTTTTATCCGGGCGGCGATCGGGGTGCGGCATAGTTAAGGAATTCATCTTGCGCGCCAGTGCGGTTTTCTCACGCTTGTCGATGCTGGCGGCGGTTTCGGCATACAGCGCTTGCGCTTCACTTGCGGGACGACGTTGATCGGTCACTGCGGTAATCACCACCGTGCGCTCATCGTTGCCCTGACGCAGCGTTAATTCGGCATTCAGCTCCACCAGTTTGCTTGGCTTGCTGCGCTGGCCGTTGTAGTGCACTTTGCCGCCTTCAATCATTTCTCGGGCGATGGCACGCGTTTTATAGAACCGAGCGGCCCACAGCCATTTATCGAGGCGCACGCCTTCGCTCACTTTCTCTTTCATGGTATTGCGGCTCCTGCTTTAACGCAGCGTCTCACACAATTGACGATAATCACGTACCGCCGGATGACGCTGGAAAGATTGATCGGGCCGACCGGAATCCGGATTGCTGACGCCTAAGCACCAGCGAATGCCCCAACTTGTCGCTGCATCCAGAATCGCTTCGCTGTCATCAATGAATAGCGTGCGCGCGCTGTCAAACGCAGTATGTTGCTGAACGGCCTGCCAGAGACGCGGATCCTCTTTCGGATATCCAAAGGTATGGGTGGAAAGTAATAAATCAAGGTGGGCAGCCAATCCGGTCTGCGCCAGTTTCACATCCAGATTGTAGGGATGCGCATTGGTCAGCAGAATGGTGCGTTTACCTGCGGCACGCAGCGCCTGCAACAGCGGCAGCGTATCTTCACGCATCGCCGCAAGGTGGCGCTTTTCCCACGTCATGGCGCGAATATCCAGCGCCAGCTCCTGCGACCAGTAATCAAGACAATACCAGTTTAGCGTATGCACCACGGCCTGATACTTCTGCTCAATCAGCTGATGCGCTTCGCCCAGCGTGATGGCGCGTTCGCGGCTCAGGGTTTCCGGCACGTGTTCCAGCCAGAAGTGGCGGTCGAAAGCGAGATCGAGCAAGGTGCCGTCCATATCCAGCAGCACGGTATCAATCTCTGACCAGTTAAGCGTAACCTGCATTTTCTTTCTCGCCGCAAAAAAGTGGGCGACAGGGTAGCACAGAAGGGAAGGGCTCAGAACAGCGAGCGCACGCTCTGCATAGTGTTCAGATTGTGGTTGAAGCACTTGTCATAATACTGCTGAATTTCCGCCATGCGCAGGCGATTACGATGAATACGACGCAGCGCCAGCAAGCCGTTGATCACCGCGCTGGCAATCAGCACCAGCATCAACAGCGCGGTACCCAAATAGCGCCACTGCGCCATGGCATCCGGCTCGTTATGCAGTGCGATGTGGCGTGTGCCATTGGCATCGGTGGTAATGCTGGTGATGATGCCGCTGGCGGCGAACGGCGTGTGCAGCAGCATGCCGGACATGCGCTGCAGTTCGCGCCATTGTGAAGGTGCATCAAGATCAAACAGCGCGATCGACGGTTGCGGCTGCGTCACCATCTGACGACCTTCATCACTGACAATCAGGAAGCCACCCGGCGGCGGGCTGTTAAGGTTTTCCGCCGCGCGACGCGTTTCACGCGCGAAGAAGCTGGACGTGGCGGTGTTCACCAGATTTTCCAGCGCTTCGGCACTCACCGGACGCAGCAGCACGTTCATGCCATTCAGCTTGCCGGAATCCGCGCGGTGAATCAGTGAATCCCAATCTTTGGCGTTGCCGAGATTCACCAGCGCATTTTTCAGGCGTACACAATCCTGCTGCTGGCTGCACAAATCCTGGGTTTTCAGCACCAAATCGGAGAAGTCATCCAGCAGAATCATGCCGGATTTTTGAATCGCCGAGGCCAGCTGCGGGTTGAGTTTGGGATCGGTATTAGTTTCCGGATGCAGCTGGCGCGTGGTGGTGTCGAGCAGCGCCGAGGCTTTATCGATGATGTCCGATTGCGGCTGTGGCAGCGGCGCGGCGTTATTCCAGTAAATCGCCGAGCAGTCGAACGGCATGTAAGCGTAGCTGCGATTACTTTGGTAATTGCCCGGTACCGAACACATGCCGGTGCCAGCCACTTTCAGGCTGTCGCCGATGTGCAGCGGCAGCGCATTCAGCTTATCCACGCTATTCACTTCGATGCTCTCGGTGCCTTTGACCCACGCAAGGCTGAGTTTGATCGGCATGCTGAGAGGAATCCAGGTGAACAGCATCACCAGCACCAGCAGCGAACCGCATGCCAGCACCAGATTTTTACGCCAGCGCTGCACCGGGAAGTTGCGTACTTCGTCCTGCAGCGACAGGAAACGACCCTGACGCACCACCTGACGATTGAGATACATCTCGACGTCGGTGGTCTGGCCTAAATCGTGTGCGACATATGGCTGCCAGTGTGCGGGATAGATTAAATCGATAATACCCAGCGAGATGTTGCTCTGCTCCTGATTGGATTCACCAAACAAGCCCCAGCGCTTAGGCGCACCGCGCAGGCAATGCACATCACGTAAGCCGTTGGCGCCCGGGAAGCGATAGAGGAACCACAGGCTGACGGCGATCATCAGGCAGCCGAGCAGGGCAATCCAGCCCATCAGGCTGCCGGGCAACACCAGACTCAGGAAGAACAGCAGGAACGCGAAACAGATGACGACCGCTTCACGCGTGCCGTCGGCGCGTGACAGTTGATACTCTTCCGAGGTCTCTTTGCGTACCTGCAGCAGCTCAACGTTTTCGCTCTCTTCTTTGCGAATCGACGCGTTAGTGGATATCGGACGCACCAGCGGCGGCAGCGCAGGTTGTTCCACGGCGTAATTCACCAGCGAATGGCCGTTGAGTGAAATCACCAGCGGCAGCGTTTGCGTGCGGATCAGCTCTACGTAGTTCTCTTCGGCGATGTACTGTTCCCACAACGGCGGCAGATGCACTTCGACTTCATCGAGGTAGTAGCGCCATTTCTGCGGATCGTCGGTAGAGAGGCCGTAGCGGGTGATGGAGCGGGTGACAGGATAAACATTGTTGCTTTGCGCGGTGAGCGTCAGCGCTTCAGTTTCGCGCGACTTCTTTGCCGAGCGTGCGCTGCTGTGTTGCTGCTGCTTGGCAATCAGCGCGATGTACTTTTCAACGGCAGTGCGTTCTTCGTCGGTGAGCTTGCGATTAGGCGGACTGATAAACGGCAGCGGTTTCGCCAACGGCGGACGATGCCGCATAGCGTACCAATAGCCGATACCTGCTAAGAGGGAACAGGCGAGCATGACAGCCATAATGACAATATAAGTGCTCATGCTTTGCTCAATCCAGCCAAAAAACTGCCTTCACGTTAACGATTTACTCCCGGTGAATCCATCAATACAAGTCAATTTTGGCGAGCAGATGTCATTCTGACAAGGGAAAAGTCAGATAAAATAACGCGCAAAATCATTTAATTATAGTTTGTTAGATTATTCCTCAACGGGATGTTAACCAGACATGACTCAATTAAATATCGGTATTTTCTGAATTTAACAACACACCGTTGACTTATTGTGAATTTCTAACTGCATAGATAACAAGAAGTTGTTAGCAGCCGTAAGTGAATATGTGTCACCATAGTTTACTTACGCTGCGTGTCGCACAATAGTTCTGGCTTCGGTATGCTGGCGTCATCACGTTTCACAGGGTTGTGCTAAGTTTGAGGCTGATATGAAAACCCCAATGAAAAAACCTGACATCCTCAATGTGGCAGCGGTGGCCCGCTCCCGCCTGTTCACTATCGAAGCGGTCGATCTCGCTTTCAGTAATGGCGCACGCCGCGTTTATGAACGCATGAAACCCTCCGATCGTGAAGCAGTGATGATTGTGCCGATTATTGGCGATGACGTGATCCTGATTCAGGAGTACGCCGTCGGTCTGGAAAGTTACGAACTGGGCTTTCCAAAAGGGCTGATCGATCCCGGCGAAAGCGCCTTTGAAGCGGCCGATCGTGAACTGAAAGAAGAAGCGGGATTTGGTGCCACCAAACTTGAAGCGCTGGGCAAGCTGACCATGGCGCCCTCATATTTCTCCAGCAAGATGAACATTGTGGTGGCGGAAGGGTTGTACGAAGAGAAGCTGGAAGGTGATGAGCCGGAGCCGCTGATCGTCCATCGTTGGCCGCTGAATAATCTGCTGGCGCTGCTGGATGAACCGGACTTCCGCGAAGCGCGTAACGTCAGTGCGCTGTTTATGGTGCGCGAGTGGCTGGTGAAGCAGGGCCGTTTAAGCTACTAAATTTCATCATGCTATAAAAAAGAAAGCCGGCAAATTTGCCGGCTTTTTTGATCAGAACAGTTCGTGGCTTTGGCCGTTGTCCATGATGGTGGTCCCCACATCATGCACCGAATACTCCGTCGGCTGCGTGCCGTTGATGAAGTACTCCTGACGCGAGTTGCCGCCATTGGCCAACTTGCCGGTGCCGCGATCGATGTTAACGGTGACCACGCCATCTGGCGGTGTCAGCGGCTGCACCGGCACGCCTTCCAGCGCGGATTTCATATAGTCATCCCATGCTGGCTGCGCACTCTTCGCGCCGCCCTCGTAACCGGAGATCTGATCCGGAATCGCGCCTGACATGGTTGAGCGACCCAGCGCGCGTGAATCATCGAAACCAATCCACACTGATGTCACCACGCCCGGACCGTAACCGGAGAACCACGCATCTTTTGAGCTGTTGGTGGTACCGGTTTTGCCGCCGATATCATTACGCTTCAGGTCACGACCGGCACGCCAGCCCGTCCCCATCCAGCCCGGCTCGCCGAAGATGTTGGTGTTCAGCGCGCTCTTGATCAGGAATGACAGCGGCGTGTTGATCACGTGCGGGGCATACTGCTGCTCGCCACCCGGCTGCGGTTGGGCAGGAACTTGCTCCAGCTCCGGCTGCGGCACGGTTTGGTTCTGCGATTGATCGGAAGTCGCGACATTCTCGACGCTCTCTTCGTTCAGCGCGACCGACTTTTTGGTATCGCCATAGATTACCGGCAAGTTGCACTGCGGACAGGCAATTTTCGGTTTCTCTTCAAAGATCACGCCGCCTTGTTCGTTCTCAATCTTAGTGATGAAGTACGGATCAACCAGGAAGCCGCCGTTCGCCATCACCGCGTAGCCGCGAACCACCTGCATTGGGGTAAAGGACGCCGCGCCTAAGGCTAACGATTCGGTATGCACGATGTTCTGCGCCGGGAAGCCGAAACGCTGCAGATATTCCGCCGCATAATCCACACCCATCGCACGCATCGCACGCACCATCACCACGTTTTTCGACTCGCCTAAGCCCTGACGCAAACGGATTGGGCCCGCATAAGTAGGCGGTGAGTTCTTCGGACGCCAGTCGGCACCTGCACCGGCATCCCAGCGCGAAATCGGTACGTCGTTGAGAATCGATGCCAGCGTTAAACCGCGATCCATTGCTGCGGTATACAGGAATGGCTTGATGTTGGAGCCCACCTGGCGCAATGCCTGGGTCGCGCGGTTAAACATGCTTTGGTTAAAGTCGAAACCGCCGACCAGTGCGCGCACCGCACCATCTTCTGGGTTGAGTGACACCAGCGCGGAGTTCACCGCCGGAACCTGGCCGAGCCACCAGTCGTCATTCACTTTGCGCACCCAAATCTGCTGACCGGCTTGCAACACCTGCGTCACGCTGCGCGGCGTTGGGCCTTGCAGCGTGTCAGATTTGTAAGCACGCGCCCAGCGTACGCCCGCCATATTCAGCGTGACGCTGCTGCCATCTTTCAGCATTGCTGTGGCTTGATCGGCGCTGGCGCTGGTGATCACCGCAGCATTCAGCGGTCCGTAAGTCGGCAGATTTTTTAGCGCGTTCTGGATGCGGGTTTGATCCCAGCTCGCTTCGCCCACTTTCCACAGCACATTGGTCGGGCCACGATAGCCGTGGCGCATGTCGTACGCCATCACATTGTTTCGCACCGCCTGCTGTGCCGCTTCCTGCAGATGACGAGTGACGGTGGTGTAAACCTTGTAGCCATCTTCATAAGCGCGGTCGCCGTAACGCTTCACCATCTCCTGACGCACCATTTCACTTAAGTAAGGTGCAGAGAAGGCGATTTCCGGACCGTGATAGCTGGCCGCCAGCGGCGTGTTGCGCGCGTCGTCATATTGCTGCTGCGTGATGTAGTTTTGATCCAGCATACGGGCCAGCACCACATTGCGACGCGCCAGCGCACGCGTATGAGAATAGAGCGGGTTGAAGGTCGAAGGGGCTTTCGGCAATCCTGCAATCATCGCCATTTCACTCAGCGACAGTTGATCAATAGGTTTACCAAAATAGACCTGCGCCGCCGCGCCCACGCCGTACGCGCGATAGCCGAGATAAATCTTGTTGAGATAGAGCTCAAGAATTTCATCTTTGCTCAGCAGCTGTTCGATACGGATCGCGAGGAACGCTTCCTTAATCTTACGCATCAAGGTGCGTTCCGGGCTGAGGAAGAAGTTACGCGCCAACTGCTGAGTAATGGTACTGGCGCCCTGCGAGGCGTGACCGGACATCAGCGCAATGCTGGCTGCACGGAAAATCCCCACAGGGTCGACACCGTGATGCTCGTAGAAACGGCTATCTTCGGTGGCAATAAACGCTTTGATTAACTCAGGCGGCATCTGTTTCAGAGTCAGCGGGACACGGCGCTTCTCACCGTATTGGGCGATCAGATCGCCATCCGCGCTGTAAACCTGCATAGGAGTTTGCAGGCGCACATCTTTCAATGTGTTCACATCAGGCAGCTGCGGCTCTATGTATTTGTACAAACCATAAACCGTGCCGGCTCCCAGCAAAATGCAACACACTGCAAGGATCAATAAATACTTTACGAACTTCACCTGAGAATTCCCATCTGTTGTCGTTTGAGCAGTTTATAAGCAACCGCGCGGTAGTATAAAGACAAGCCTGACGCTTTGATATACCCGCCATAATTGAAGTTGGCCGGGTATTGGAGCTCATTACCTTCAATGATAAGGAGATCATGCGTATGGCTTTTCAGCGCTGGCAAATTGGACTGGACATCCAAAACGGGCAACTGTGCGCCCTTGGCATCGAACGTCGACGTCATGGTTGGCAGTTGCGACACTGGTGGCAACAAACGCTGCCGCAAGATACGTTAAGAAACGGCGTGCTGCAAACCACGCCTGCGTTACTGGATATGTTAGGGCGCTGGCAGCGCCATCTGCCGAAACGCTATTCACTGCGCGTTGGCCTGCCGCCGCAGTTGGTATTGCAACGTACTTTGCCCATGCCGGAAACCTCGCTGCGTGAACCCGCGCTAGGGCGCTATGTAGCGGCTTCCGCACAGCGCCTGTTTCCCGTCGAGCCTGCTTCGCTGTCGCTGGATTATCGCTCGCCGGGCAAGGATGCTTCGCTGTGCGTCACCGCCGCGCGGCGCGAGGTGATTGCGCAATGGCTGACGCCGCTCAAGCAGGCCGGTCTGCGCCCGGACGTGTTCGAACTGAGCAGTCTGGCACTGACGCAGATCGCCATGCGCCTGCCGTTACGCCACAACCAGTTATTGATTCATCCGCTTAGCGATCACTGGCTGTGGACGCTGGCGGGCGAAAGCACCACTTCAGGCGCGGCCACCGAACCTCTCACCCTCTCGCAGCTGCGCGAAACCTTCCCGCAGATGGAAAGCGTATTCTGCACCTCAAACCAGGTGTTGCCCGAGGAGCAGGTTAAACGCTGTAAACCGTTTTCACTGCTGCATTATCTGCAACCGCCGCTGCCCACGCAGGAAGGTATTTTTGCCATCGCGCTTGGGCTGGCGCTGCGCCCGGAGGATGTCTGATGCTGGCGGTTAACCTGCTTCCCTGGCGCATTCAGCAATCGCAGCGGCGGCGCCAGCAGAGCATCTCGCTGCTCTTACTTACGCTGGCGGTGACTTTGCTCATCCTCTCATTGCTGTGGTGGCGCGGTGTCAGTGCGCGGCAGAAACAGACGAACGCGCTGATGGAAATTACTTATCTGCTCAATGCGCTGCAGCAACAGCTGGAACAGCAGCAATCGCTGTTGCAGCTGCGTGAATCACTACTTAAGGCGCAGCAGGAACAGCTGCAGCGGCAAGAGCAGCATCAGCGCTGGCAGCATTTTTGGCAGCAACTGCCGCAGTTGATGCCTGACACCTTGTGGCTGAATCGCCTCGAGCGACGGCAAGGGCAACTGGTGCTGGAAGGGCAGGCGCAGAGCATGGCGGCAGTCAGTGATTTCCGTCGTCAGCTCATCACCCAGCCGCTGTTCAGCAGCGTAAAGCAGGGCGGCGTGAAGCGCGAGGCGGGCGGCGACTATCGCTTCGCTTTACATGCGCGTGTGCAGGAGGCGACAGATGAATGAATTCCTGCAGCGCTGGCTGATGCTAACGCTACCGCTGCGTATGGTGTGGCTGCTGATGTTATCGCTGCTGCTGTTTGCGCTGACGTGGATTGTGCTGCTTCGGCCGCAGCAGCAGATGCATGAAGCGCAAGTGCGGCAGCTGGAACAGATGCTGCAACAGCAGCAACAGCGGCTAAAGCAACTGGCTTCACTTCCGGCGATTGATGCCTTGCAGATCGAGATTAGCCAGCTTCAGCAACCCACGAAAGATGCGGGTAATCAGCAAACGCTGGAGCGAATCGTGGCGGCGCGCGGCAGCCAGCTGGAAGCCTGGCATCCGGATAGTCAGCCGCAACAGCTGCAGTTAAAGCTGATCTGGCCGCAATTTCTGCCGCTGTTTAGCGAATTAGCCAACACCCGATTACCGGTGCCACAACGCTTTCAGCTGCACGCCGAGCAGGGCGTATTGAACACGCAACTTTGGCTGGAGAGTGACGATGCGGAGTAGCGCATTACTGTTATTGCTCTGTAGCTCGCTGGCGTTGGCGCGTGACCCTTTTCAGCCGCTGGCAGAAACGCTGTGTCAGGCGCAGGTTGCTGCTCCAGAAGGCTGGCGTTTGCAGGGCATTATTGGCACGGCGCCGCACTACGTGGCGTGGCTGGTATCGCCACAAGGCAAAAGCCATCGGCTGAAAGATCAAGCGCCTTTCCCCCAGCCGCCCTGGCAGGTCGTGCAGCTTACGTCGCGCACGCTGGTGCTGAGTGCGGCACAAAGCTGCACACCACAGCAAATCACATGGGTAATAAAAGGAGGTTTTTATGAAATGGATGACGTTACTGATGCTGCTGTGTCTGAGCATGCCGCTGCGCGCTAATAACGACCGCTTAAGCCTGACGTTTGATGATGCGCCGGTTGAACGTATTTTGCAGGCGCTGGCCGATTATCAACAGACCAACCTGCTGATTGCGCCAGGCGTTGAAGGTCGGTTATCGCTGCGCTTAGACAATGTTGGCTGGGATCGCGCGCTCGCGTTGGTAATGAAGTTAGCAAAACTCACCGTGGTGCAGGAAGAGGGCGTTTTGCTGGTCTACCCGGAAAGCTGGCAGCAGTTACAGGTGCAACAGGAAAAGGAGGAACGCGAGGAGGAAAAACAGCAAACGCCGCTGGAGCAACAAACTGTGACACTGCATTACGCCAGCGCCAGCGATATTTATCGCAGTCTGCAAGCCGAGCGTTCTTTGATGACGCCGCGCGGCAGCGTCACGGTCGATAGCCGCACCAACAGTTTGCTGCTGCGCGACACGGCTGAGGCGCTGCGTGACACCGAACGCTGGTTAAAAGCGCTGGATGTACCGCTCGAGCAGGTTGAGCTCACCGCGCACATCGTCACCATCAATGAAGAGCATCTGCGTGAGCTGGGCGTGAACTGGGGCACGTCACCGGCAGAAGTGGTGACGCAGGCGCTTCGCAACCCGTTGCTTGAGATCCCACTGGCGGTGAGCAATCCGGCGTTTCGCGCTGGCGTGACGTTGGGCCAGGTCAGCGGCGAATTGCTCAACCTCGAGCTGAGCGCGCTGGAGCAGGAGAATCAAATCGAAATCATCGCAAGTCCGCGCTTGTTTACCTCGCATCAGCAAACCGCCAGCATCAAGCAGGGCACGGAAATCCCTTATGAGGTGAAATCAGGCAACAGCGGTGCGACGGCCATTGAATTTAAGGAAGCGGTGTTGGGCATGGAGGTGACGCCAGTGGTGCTGGGAAATGGCCGCATCCAGCTCAAATTGCGGCTGAGCCAGAACTTGCCGGGACGCAGTCTAAATATTGGTGACAATCAGGTGCTGAGTATTGATAAGCAGGAGATCGAGACTCAGGTAACGCTGCGCGATGGCGAAACCTTAGCGCTGGGCGGCATTTTCCAGCAGCAGCGTTCGCTGAGCGAAAAACGTGTGCCCGGGCTTGGCGATCTGCCGTTACTGGGCAATTTGTTCCGTCAGCAAACCGATGAGCAGAAGAAAAAGGAGCTGGTGATCTTTATTACTCCCCGACTGGTCAGGGAAGCAGCGCTTACTGCCGGATAAAGCGGAAAATTCGCTCTGTGAGGCCAACTGCGTTGACGCAGGGCTGGAATTAGCTTACAAGGTTTAGCGATTTTCAAAACGGTGTAACGGAACGCGGCAGAATAACCTTCCGAATGACGTTGGTCACAAGCGATACTGACGTCAAAAGAAATATCTCCAAAATAATTCGAGCTCCAGTAAGACGTTAAATGAGTGAATGCACTGTGCTTACATCGGTAAGCGATTACAGTGGATGACCCCGGCCAGCGTGCCTGTAGCACGAAATATAGCGGATTAGCGGAGGTGCGTTACCGTCTCGCGAACCACAGACCGGTCCTGTTAAGAGGTCGCCGGGGGCAATTTATTCGGTTGCCAAACGGCCATGAGTGTTGAGATAATTTTCCGTCTGACTCTTGTTAACGCTCATGAGGTCTCAGTTCCTGTCCCGCCAGCTACGCTGAACGCGGGGTATCATCAACGAATTCTTAGTAATACCGATAAAATGGCAGAGAAACGCAATATCTTTCTGGTTGGGCCGATGGGTGCCGGCAAAAGCACTATTGGTCGTCAGTTGGCTCAGCAACTCAATATGGAATTTTTCGATTCCGATCAGGAAATTGAGCGACGCACCGGAGCGGATGTAGGCTGGGTATTTGATGTGGAAGGCGAAGAAGGCTTCCGCGATCGTGAAGAAAAGATCATTAATGAGCTGACCGAGAAGCAAGGCATTGTCCTCGCGACCGGTGGCGGCTCAGTCAAATCCCGCGAGACCCGTAATCGTCTCTCCGCCCGCGGTGTGGTCGTATACCTTGAAACCACCATCGAAAAGCAACTTGCTCGAACCCAGCGTGATAAAAAGCGTCCGCTGTTGCAGGTTGAATCACCGCCGCGCGAAGTACTGGAAGCGCTAGCTGGTGAACGTAATCCGCTTTATGAAGAGATCGCTGATGTCACTATTCGCACTGACGATCAGAGTGCAAAAGTGGTGGCCAATCAGATCATCAACATGCTGGAAAAGAACTAATCCAGCGCCCTGAGGGCTCAGCAATAGGTATCGGTCATCATGGAGAAGATCACTGTCTCACTCGGGGATCGCAGTTACCCCATCACCATCGCTGCCGGACTGTTTAACGATCCGGCTTCTTTTTGGCCGCTCAAAGCAGGCGACAATGCCATGCTGGTGACAAACCAGACCCTGGCGCCGATCTATCTTGAATCACTGTCAGCGCTGCTCAGCAATGCCGGCATTAAGGTAGATCAGGTCATTTTGCCTGATGGTGAGCAGTACAAAACGCTGGCGGTGATGGACGAGGTATTCACCGCGCTGCTGAAAAAGCCGCACGGTCGTGATACCACGTTGATTGCACTGGGTGGTGGCGTGATTGGTGACTTGACCGGCTTTGCTGCGGCCAGCTATCAGCGTGGCGTGCGCTTTATTCAGGTGCCGACCACGTTGTTGTCTCAGGTTGACTCCTCCGTCGGTGGAAAAACCGCGGTTAACCATCCACTCGGCAAAAACATGATTGGGGCGTTTTATCAGCCCGCGTCTGTCGTGGTGGATACCCTTTGCCTGGCCACTCTGCCACCGCGCGAATTAGCGTCCGGTCTGGCGGAAGTGATCAAATACGGCATTATCCTTGATGGCGAATTCTTCCAGTGGCTGGAGCAGAACCTTGATGCTCTGCTGGCGCTGGATGAAACAGCCCTGGCTTACTGCATCCGTCGCTGCTGCGAGTTGAAAGCAGAAGTGGTTGCGGCTGATGAACGCGAAACTGGCGTACGTGCACTGCTCAATCTGGGCCATACTTTTGGTCATGCGATTGAAGCACACATGGGCTACGGCAACTGGCTGCACGGCGAAGCAGTGTCAGCTGGCATGGTGATGGCCGCACGTACCGCTGAACGTTTAGGGCAGTTCACCTCTGCTGAAACCGATCGCATTATCGCGCTGCTACTGCGTGCTGGTTTGCCTGTACATGGCCCAGCGAGCATGGCGGCGGAAGATTATTTGCCACACATGATGCGCGATAAGAAAGTGCTGGCGGGCGAGCTGCGTCTGGTGCTGCCTCTCGCTATTGGCCGCTCTGAAGTGCGTGGCGGTGTGGCACATGATATGGTGCTGGCAGCAATCAACGATTGCCAGAAACCCTGATTATTAGAAGTGAGTGGTGATGCGGCGTGTGGGAAGCGCGTCGTTTTACGGAGGAGGCTAAATGGATGAGTTCAAACCGGAAGACGAGTTAAAACCTGACGCCAGTGACCGCCGTCCGACGCGGCCACGCAAATCGTCTTCTGCGCCGAAAGTGAAAGTACCGGTTTCTCGTCAACATATGATGATGGGCATTGGTATTTTGGTTCTGCTGTTGGTGGTGCTGGGGATTGGTTCAGCATTAACCGGGCCAGACGAGAAGAAACCTGCAAACAATACCGCAAATAACGGCGCGGCACCTTCTGCCGGTGGCAGCGAAAAGAATATCGACCTTTCGGGATCGACGTCCATGAGCGGCCAGCAAAACGCCACGCCTTCTGCTGATGGCAGCGCACCGCAAAACACAGCGGGCACGGCTGCACCAGCGAGTAGCGACGGCCAATCCATCTCGATGCCATCAGTCTCCTCTACGCCGACGCAAGCTGCGCCTGTGGATACGCCAGCCAATCAGCAGCGTGTCACGCTGCCGGGCGATCTGAATACTGCGCTGAACAATCAGCAAGGTTCTGTCGATGCCGCAGCGCAAGGCGCGCAGGGTAATAGCTCGTTGCCAACCGCACCGGCCACGGTTAGCGGCAACGGTAAAGCGATTACGCCGCCAGCCATGCGTTCAGAGACCCCCGCGCGCACCAGCAACAGCGGTACACGCGAGACGCACGCGTCGACGCCGCACAAAACAGCGGCCGCCACTAAACCGGCACCCGTGAAAGAGAACAACACCCGCACCACCGCGACGCGTAATTCCGCACCTGCCAGTTCGAGCGGTGCCAGTAAATCGCTGCCTTCGGGCGGAAACTACACGCTGCAGTTAAGTGGCGCGTCGAAAGAAGAGAGCCTGAACGCCTGGGCGAGAAAACAGAACCTGAGCGGTTATCACGTGTATAAAACCACGCGTAACGGCGAGCCTTGGTATGTGTTAGTGAGCGGTGCTTACGCCACGCCAGCCGATGCGAAACGCGCCGTGGCATCGCTGCCAGCGGAAGTACGAGCAGCTAATCCATGGGTAAAACCGCTTAGCCAGGTGAAGAAAGAAAGTCAGTAATTGATGTGGGGCCGTAAACATGCGGCCCCGTTTAAAGCGCAGAGCTGCTGTCGGTTCCACCACAGCCAATAATTAAGATGTAATAACCACGACAGCATGAAAAAAAATCGCGCTTTCCTGAAATGGGCCGGAGGAAAATACCCGCTCCTTGATGACATCCGTCGTCATTTGCCACAAGGTGATTGTCTAATCGAACCCTTTGTCGGCGCCGGTTCCGTGTTCCTCAACACCGATTATGACCGCTATCACCTGGCGGACATCAACGGTGATCTCATCAATCTGTATAACATTGTCAAAACGCGTACTGCGGCTTTCATAGAAGACGCGCGTCAGCTCTTCAACGCTGAAGGCAACACGGCAGAAACCTACTATGCGCAGCGCATCGCCTTTAATGCGAGCAAAGATGAATATCAGCGCGCGGTGCTGTTTCTGTATCTCAATCGCCACGGTTATAACGGTCTGTGCCGCTACAATTTGCGCGGTGAGTTTAACGTGCCATTTGGTCGTTATCGCAAGCCGTACTTCCCGGAAGCGGAGCTGTTGTGGTTTGCCGAACGGGCGCAAAAAGCGACCTTTGTCTGTGAATCGTACGATGTTACTCTGAACAACGCCGTTGAAGGCTCAGTGGTTTATTGCGATCCGCCGTATGCACCGCTCTCGGCGACAGCGAATTTTACCGCTTACCACACCAACAGTTTTAGTCTGCGCGAGCAGCAGCATCTGGCGGAACTGGCCAATCAGCTGGCGCAGCAAAACCGCATCCCGGTACTGATTTCAAATCACGATACGCTGCTCACGCGTGAGTGGTATCAGAATGCGGATTTACACGTAGTCAAAGCCCGGCGTTCCATCAGCCGAAGCATAAGTGGTCGCACGCAAGTCGACGAACTGCTGGCGCTTTTCCGCTAGCTTGTTTCGTCCGCGACCAAGGCATTACGCCAGCTCAGGCTGGCGCACAAAATTGGGAGAATCGGATGAAACAATTTTTACTGGCCCCTTCAATTCTGGCTGCTGACTTCGCGCGCTTGGGTGAAGACACCGCCAAAGCGCTGGCGGCAGGTGGTGATGTGGTCCATTTCGATGTGATGGATAACCACTACGTTCCCAATCTGACGATGGGGCCGATGGTGCTGAAAGCGCTGCGCGATTACGGCATCACTGCACCTATTGATGTGCATCTGATGGTTAAACCTGTGGATGCATTGATCCCGGAATTCGCGAAAGCCGGCGCCACCTTCATCACTTTCCACCCGGAAGCCAGCGAGCATGTTGATCGCACGCTGCAGCTGATCAAAGAGCACGGCTGCAAAGCGGGTCTGGTATTCAACCCTGCGACGCCGCTCGACTACCTCGACTATGTAATGGATAAGCTGGATATCATTCTGCTGATGTCGGTGAACCCAGGCTTCGGCGGTCAATCCTTCATTCCTGGTACGCTCGACAAACTGCGTCAGGCGCGTCGCCTGATTGATGAGAGTGGCTACAACATCCGTCTGGAAGTGGATGGCGGCGTGAAGATCGATAACATCGGCCAGATTGCTGCCGCCGGTGCCGATATGTTTGTGGCCGGTTCGGCGATCTTTGGTCATCCGGATTACAAAAAAGTGATCGATGAGATGCGTGGCGAACTGGAGAAAGTTAATGGCTCATTTCACTGATATCCGCGCGCTGGCGTTTGATCTCGACGGTACGCTGGTTGATAGCGCGCCCGGTTTGTCACAAGCCATCGATCATGCCTTGAGCGATCTGCAGCTGCCGCCGCCGGGTTTGGCATTGGCCTCGACCTGGATTGGTAACGGCGCCGACGTGATGATGACCCGCGCGCTGACCTGGGCGCTGGGACGCGAGCCGCATGCCGAAGAGCAACGCGATGCACGTGCGCTATTTGATAAGTATTACGCGCAAACGGTGGAAGCGGGCAGCACGCTGTTCCCGCAGGTGAAAGAGACGCTGGCGGCCTTGCAGGCGAAAGGTCTACCGCTGGCGATCGTCACCAACAAGCCCACGCCGTTTGTGGCGCCGCTGTTGAAGTCGCTCGGAATTGCCGAGTACTTCACGCAGATTATCGGCGGTGATGACGTGATTGTGAAAAAGCCCCATCCGGCAGCCATTTTCCTCGTCCTTGGTCATTTTGGCGTGCTTCCGGGACAATTGCTGTTTGTCGGCGATTCCCGCAATGATATTCTCGCGGCCCAGGCGGCAGGCGTACCGAACATCGGTATGACATTTGGCTACAACTACGGTGAGCCGATTGCGACAAGCCAACCCGATTTAACTCTCGACTCTTTTGACGAACTTTTGCCCGCTATCGGGCTGTGATTATCAGGACATAACATGAGCAAACCCATCGTTTTCAGCGGCGCCCAGCCTTCCGGTGAACTGACCATTGGCAACTATATGGGTGCGCTGCGTCAGTGGGTGCAGATGCAGGATGATTTCCACTGCATTTACTGCATCGTCGATCTGCACGCCATCACCGTACGTCAGGATCCCACCGCGCTGCGTAAAGCTACGCTGGATACCTTAGCGCTCTATCTTGCCTGCGGCATCGACCCGGCGAAAAGCACCATCTTTGTTCAGTCGCACGTGCCAGAGCATGCGCAGCTGAGCTGGGTGCTGAACTGTTACGCCTATTTCGGCGAACTGAGCCGCATGACGCAGTTCAAAGATAAATCCGCGCGCTACTCGGAAAACATCACCGCCGGCCTGTTTGATTATCCGGTGCTGATGGCGGCCGATATCCTGCTGTATCAAACCAATCAGGTGCCGGTTGGCGAAGATCAGAAGCAGCATCTGGAGCTGAGCCGCGATATCGCCCAGCGTTTTAATGCGCTGTATGGCGATGTGTTCAAAGTGCCTGAACCGTTCATTCCGAAATCGGGTGCACGCGTGATGTCACTGCTTGAGCCGACCAAGAAAATGTCCAAGTCAGACGACAACCGTAACAACGTGATTGGTCTGCTGGAAGACACCAAAGCGGTAGTGAAGAAGATCAAACGCGCGGTGACTGATTCCGCCGAGCCGCCAGTGGTGCGCTACGACGTTAAAGAGAAAGCCGGTGTTTCTAACCTGCTGGATATTCTCGCGGGCGTGACCGGTAAAAGCATTGCGCAGTTGGAGCAAGAGTTTGAAGGCAAAATGTACGGCCACCTGAAAGGTGAAGTGGCTGAAGCGGTTTCAGGCATGCTGACCGAACTGCAGGAGCGTTATCATCGTTTTCGTAACGATGAAGAGCTGCTGAATCAGGTGATGCGTGATGGCGCAGCGAAAGCCCGCGCCCATGCGCAGGAAACGCTGAAGAAAGTGTACGAAGCGGTAGGCTTTGTCGCACAGCCGTAAGCGGCTAGCGGGATAGAACAGAACGGCGGGTCA
>NZ_DALYOQ010000014.1:55739-78793 GCF_031974595.1 Pantoea sp. CTOTU46764
TTTTTCCCCCCCGCCGTTTTTTATTTGATGCGATGTAACGCCAGTTCCGCGCCATCCCAGAACAAGCGGGCGTTACCGTCAGCCAGCACGCTGATCACCGCGCCTGGCGCAGGTCCCCACGCCTGATTGCCACAGCTCACATTGAAGCCATAACGGAATGTGAAATCACGATCCTGGCCTGCGCCATTGGCGGCGCTAAGACGTGGTTTAGCGTTGCAGTTATCGACGGAAGGATTGATGCTGCGCTCGGCTGTGCCGCGCGTCCAGGTTATCGCATTTGGCTTAAACGCCACGCGCGCGCCCATAAACTGCGGATCATTCTTGATATACAGTTGGCCGACTTCCTTCTTAGGCGTCACCGCCACCACTTGCCATTCACCCACCACGTTCGACCAGGTAACGGGTGCAGCGGTAGCAACCACGCTCAACGGCAATAACAACGCGCAAATCAGTGAAGCAACGCGCATGGAAACTCCTTATTAATGAGAAAGATGGCCTGTAGTCTGGCGACAAAGCGCAGCGCTGTACAGTTTTTTGCCGTGTCAGAACCAGCATAACTGTGAACGCAGTTCCACTACGCGACCAACAATAATCAGAGCCGGACTGGCAAACTGCTGCGCCAGCGTGGCCAGTTCCGCCAGTGTTGCGGTCTCTACGCGCTGCTGCGGCGTGGTACCGTTCTGCACAATCGCTACCGGCATCGCGGCATCCATGCCGTGCTGTAACAGCTGCTGCTGGATTTCCGGCGCCTGCGCCAGCCCCATATAGAACACCAGCGTTTGCTGTTCTGCGGCCAGCTTGCGCCACTCGATTTCGCCATGCTGCTGCAAATGACCGGTGACGAAACGCACGCTCTGCGCGTGGTCGCGATGCGTCAGCGGAATGCCGCTGTAGGCGGAGCAGCCCGAGGCGGCCGTAATACCCGGCACCACGCTAAAAGGGATGTGGTGCTGCGCCAGCAGTTCCAGCTCTTCACCACCGCGGCCGAAGATAAAGGGATCGCCGCCTTTTAGTCGCACTACGCGCTTGCCGCTCTGCGCCTGCTCAAGTAAAACCTGGTTGATCTGCGATTGCGGTACGCAGTGATTGCCGGCTTGTTTGCCGACAAAGACGCGCTCCGCATCGCGGCGGACCAGATTGAGAATCGGCTCGGAGACTAAGCGGTCATACACCACCACATCGGCCTGCTGGATATGCTGCAAGCCTTTCAGCGTCAGCAGCCCCGCATCGCCCGGCCCGGCGCCCACCAGCACCACTTCGCCTTGCTGCGACAGCGGCGCATCGAACAGGGTTTCGACGATGTGTTCCGCGCGTGGCCGATCGCCATTCGCCAGGGTTTGCGCCAGCCGGTCGCTGACGAAGAAGCGCTCCCAGAAGGCGCGCCGCTGTGCCATGCTGTCAAAGGTACGTTTCACGCGATTGCGCAGCGATCCGGCTAATGACGCTAACTCACCAAGATGTTGTGGCAGCATCGCTTCAAGTTTTTCGCGCAGTAAACGCGCCAGCACCGGCGCGCGACCGCCAGACGACACGGCAATCATCAGCGGCGAACGATCGATAATCGATGGCATTATCGCGCTGGCTTCCTGCGGTGCATCCACCAGATTGCAGAAGATACGACGCAACTCAGCCGCATCCCCAACCTGCTGATTAACCGCATCATCATCGGTGGCGGCAATCACCAGCCAACACTCTGCGAGCCAGCGTTCATCAAACGCGCCGGGTAATAAGGTCACCTTTCCTTGTTGTGCCCACTGCTGAAAAGCGGGGGAAAAATCCAGCGCGCCAACCTGCAAATCGGCACCAGCGTCCAGCAGCAAACGCGCCTTACGTTCTGCTACATCGCCACCGCCCACCAGCAAACAGCGTTTGCCTTGCAGGCGGCAAAACAGCGGAAAGTAGTCCATAGCTCATCCTGAAAAAAGCCCGCGTAAGGCGGGCTGAAAAAGTGTTATGCCGTTTTGAGCGGCGCGGCTTGCGCTTCGGCCTGCGGGCGCTGCGCCTGCGGTGTGGCGTACCAATAACCGAGGCCCATCAGCACCATGCCGGAGAACATATTGCCCAGCGTCACCCACAGCAAATTGTGGCCGATGCCGCTCATTGTGAAGTCCGCATTATGCTGACCAAACCACGACAGCGCAAAGACCGTCATATTGGCAATCGAGTGTTCGTAGCCGGAAGCGATAAACGCCAGCAAACACCACCAGATAGCGATGAACTTCGCCGTGCCTTCGGTACGCACCGCCATCCAAATCGCCAGACAAACCAGCCAGTTACAGAGCGCGCCTTTAAAGAACAGCGCCATGGCTGTCTGCGTGGTTTTCGCCAGCGCCGCGCTGTGCAGCAGCGATCCGGCATTCGGCAGCAGCGGACCTGCCGCATAGTAATAAATCAGTGCGACCAATACTGAACCGACAAGATTACCGAGCCAGGTTTGCGGCAGCACGCACCACATCTGACCTTGCTTGATGCTGCCCGCTTTTACGCCGATGGTCAGGAACATGGTGTGGCCGGTGAACAACTCCGAACCGGCGATGATCACCAGCGTTAAGGCGATACCGAAGGTCGCGCCCATTAGCAGCGGACGATAAGCCGGTTCGACCAGATTGCCGAGCGTAAAGATCAGGATAATCGCCAGGCCAACATAGGCGCCCGCCATCGCCGAGCTGATCCAGAAGGCCAGCGGGCTGTGCTGCGCGGTACGCACAATGCGCGCCGCGTTGGCGGCGCATTTATTCAGGGTGTCAGTAAACATAGTGACGTCTCATAAAGTGAAGGAATGCAGTCAGGCGCAGATCTCAACCTTGCCATCGCTCACGCGCACTGGATAGCTCGCCACCGAGCGCGCTTCGTCTTCCAGACAAAGGCCATCGCTCAGGCGGAAGCGCTGTTTTTTCAGCGGACTTGCCACCCAAAGCGCCTGCTGGTGCTCGGCAATCAGGCCGCGTGACAACACGCTGGCCTGGGCGAAAGGATCGATATTGCTTAAGGCGTAGAGTTGCTCATCGTCACGCGGACGGAAGATAGCAATTTGCTGGCCGTTGATCAGCGCGCATACGCCGGTCGCAGGCAGAATTTGGCTGAGTTCACACACCGAATGCCACTGGCTCATGCGTCGATCTCCTCAATCAGAGTGATTGCAATGCGCTCGGCGGGTTGCGCCGGACGATGCTGATCGCGTTGGTTGATATGCTGTACCAGCGGATCGCGCCGATCGCTGTTGATAAAGGTATTGAAGTGCGACTGCTGCTGTGGGTTTTGTACCGTTGCGGTCCACTCACATTCCACCGCCGCACGCAGACGCGCCAGCTCGGTTTCCAGCTGTGTATTCAGGCCGAGTTTGTCATCGATAATCACGCTGCGCAGATAGTCGATGCCGCCGTCCATGCTTTCCAGCCACAGCGAGGTGCGCTGCAAGCGGTCGCCGGTGCGGATGTAGAACATCATGAAGCGATCGAGGTAGCGCAGCAGCGTATCGCGATCGAGATCGGCGGCCAGCAAATCGGCGTGACGTGGCTTCATGCCGCCGTTGCCGCAGACATACAGGTTCCAGCCTTTCTCGGTGGCGATGATGCCAACGTCTTTGCCCTGCGCTTCGGCGCATTCACGCGTGCAGCCGGAGACGCCAAACTTCATCTTGTGCGGGGTGCGAATGCCTTTGTAGCGATGCTCCAGCTCAATGCCGAAGCCGAGGCTGTCGCCCACGCCAAAGCGGCACCAGACGCTGCCGACGCAGGTTTTCGCCATGCGCAGCGCTTTGGCATACGCTTGTCCGGTTTCAAAACCGGCATCGATCAGCTGCGTCCAGATAGCCGGCAGATCGTCGCGCTGCGCACCAAACAGGCCAATACGCTGCGAGCCGGTGATCTTGGTGTAGAGATTGTACTGGCGCGCCACGGCGCCAATCGCCATCAATCCTTCCGGCGTGATTTCGCCGCCGGCCGAACGCGGGATCACCGAGTAAGTGCCATCTTTCTGGATATTGCCGAGGAACAGGTCGTTGCTGTCCTGCAGCGGCGCGAGCTGTGGCTTCAGCACATATTCATTCCAGCAGGACGCCAGCAGCGAACCGACCGTCGGTTTACACACCTCGCAGCCGTAGCCCTGACCATATTTCGCCAGCAGCGCGTCGAATGATGTGATCTCTTCCACGCGAATCAGGTGATACAGCTCCTGACGCGAATAGGGGAAGTGCGCACACAAATGATTGTTAACTTCGATGCCCTGACGGCTCAGTTCAGCGTTCAGTACCTGAGTAATCAACGGAATGCAGCCGCCGCAGCCGGTTCCGGCGCGGGTTTCGGTTTTCAGCGCCGCAACGGTGTGGCAACCGCCTTGCACCGCTTTAACGATATCGCCTTTGCTGACGTCGAAGCAGGAGCAGATTTGCGCGCTGTCCGGCAGCGCATCAGCGCCCATCACCGGTTTCTCGCCGCTGCCCGCGGGCAGGATCAGCAAGGCCGGATTCTCCGGTAACGCGATGTTATTCAGCGCCAGCTGCAGCAGATTGCCGTAATCGCTGGTGTCACCGACTAACACTGCGCCGAGCAGCGTGCGGTTATCTTCGCTAACGATCAGCCGCTTATAGATATTTTTCTGCTCGTCGAGCCACACGAAGCTGCGCGCGCCCGGCGTGCGGCCATGCGCATCACCAATGCCACCGACATCAACGCCCAGCAGTTTCAGCTTGGCGCTCATATCCGCGCCCGCAAACGCATTATCGCGGCCAACCAACCGGTCGCTGGCGACCTGCGCCATTTTGTAGCCTGGCGCGACTAAACCATAAATACGGTTCTGCCAGGCGGCACACTCACCAATCGCAAAGATGTGCACATCGCTGGTCTGGCAGTGATCGTCGATGGCGATACCGCCGCGTGCGCCCAGCTGCAGGCCGCACTGTTTGGCCAGCTTGTCCTGCGGGCGGATGCCGGTGGAGAAGACGATGAAATCGACCTCCAGCGCGCTGCCGTCAGCAAATTCCAGCGTTTTGCCGCCTTGTGGATGATGGACGATTTGCTGGGTGTTTTTGCCGGTGTGAACGAACACGCCCATCTGCTCAATCTTACGGCGCAGCTGTTCACCGCCTTGAGGATCAAGCTGTTCCGCCATCAGCACCGGTGCGAACTCAATGACGTGGGTTTCGACGCCGAGATTTTTCAGTGCGCCTGCTGCTTCCAGCCCTAGCAGGCCGCCGCCAATCACCGCGCCGCGTTTGCTGCGACGTGAACAGGCTTCAATGGCGTTGAGATCTTCAATGGTGCGATAGACATAGCAATCGCTGCCTTCCGCGCCTGTGATTGGCGGAATCCACGGATAAGAGCCGGTGGCGAAAATCAGCGTGTCGTAATGCACCGCGCGACCGGTATTCGAGTGAATCAGTTTTTCGTCGCGGTTGATGGTGATGGCGCGTTCGCCAAGCAGCAGATTAACCTGATGCTTTTCATAATAACCTTCGCGAACCAGCGAGAGTTCTTCGGCGGTGTGATGGGAAAAATAGGCGGAAAGGTGGACGCGGTCATAGGCGACGCGGGGCTCTTCACAGAAAACGGTTATCGCAAACTCACTGGATTGATCTTTGTCGATAAGTTCTTCTATAAAGCGGTGGCCGACCATGCCGTTGCCAATAATAACGACACTGTGCTTGCTCATGCTTGCCTCAAAAATTGCGGTATCTGCGCCTACCTTAACGCGGCGCTTTTGACGCTTATTGATGTACATCAAGCGCGCCCCTATATACCTATTTTGAGGTATGTAGCTGATTTTGAACGAATTAGTTAAGTGGCTTATTTGTTTGGTTATTGTTCTGGTCGCCATAAATAACGACCCTACGTTGTTTTCCCTTTTTCATGCTAGCTTTAGGCTTTGCGTTTAACAGGAGTACGGCATGGCAAACCCGTCACTGAAGTGGATCAACAACCTGCGCTTAGCGGGCCAGCAGGGCTTGTGGCAGATCGAAATCGATAACGGCAAGATTGCGCAGATTCGCCCGCAGCCGCCGCAAACCGTAGCGCAGCCGGACGCGCTGGATGCGCAGGGCGGACTGGCGAGCGCGCCATTTATTGAGCCGCATATTCATCTCGACACCACGCAAACCGCCGGCGAACCCGCCTGGAACCAATCCGGCACGCTGTTTGAAGGCATCGAACGCTGGGCGGAGCGCAAAGCGTTGTTGAGCCGTGACGATGTGAAACAGCGCGCGCAACAGACCTTGAAGTGGCAAATTGCCAACGGTATTCAGCATGTGCGTACTCACGTGGATGTCTCCGATCCCACGCTCACCGCGTTAAAGGCGATGCTGGAAGTGAAAGCGGAAATGGCGCCGTGGATCGATATCCAGATTGTGGCGTTTCCGCAGGAAGGCATTCTCTCTTATCCCAACGGTGAAGCGTTGCTGGAAGAGGCGCTGCGCATGGGCGCGGATGTGGTGGGCGCGATTCCGCACTACGAATTCACCCGCGAATACGGCGTGGAGTCGCTGCATAAAACCTTTGCGCTGGCTAATCGCTACGATCGGCTGGTGGATGTGCACTGCGACGAGATCGACGATGAGCAGTCGCGCTTTGTGGAAACCGTGGCGGCGCTGGCGCACCGTGATGGCAATGGTGAGCGCGTCACCGCCAGTCATACCACGGCGATGCACTCCTACAACAATGCCTATACGTCGCGGCTGTTCCGTCTGCTCAAGCTTTCTAACATCAACTTTGTTGCCAATCCGCTGGTGAATATCCATCTGCAAGGGCGCTTTGATAGCTATCCAAAACGTCGTGGCATCACGCGAGTGAAAGAGCTGCTGGAAGCAAACATCAACGTCTGTTTCGGGCACGATGATGTGTTCGATCCCTGGTATCCGCTCGGCACTGCCAGCATGTTGCAGGTGCTGCATATGGGATTGCATGTTTGCCAGTTGATGGGCTACGAGCAGATTGATAATGGCTTGCAGCTGATCACCGCGAACAGCGCCAAAACCATGCAGCTGGCGAATTACGGTATTGAGGCGGGTAATGACGCCAGTTTGATTATTCTGCCGGCGGAGAGTGGATTTGATGCGGTGCGGCGTCAGGTGCCGGTACGTTATTCAGTGCGGAAAGGCGTGTTGGTGGCAGCGACGCAGCCCGCCAGCAGCGAGATCTATTTAGCAGAAAAAGAAGCGGTAACCTTCAAACGTTGAGGAGCAGGGCGGACCGAAGTCCGCCCGTCAGACTTAGTGCGTTACGTGGCCGTGCTGGCGATGTTTGGTGACAAAGCCAAGCAGAACACACATCACAAACACCACGGCGTACAAACCGTTAGCGGTAGAGAGCGCGGCATGTGCGCCACCTTGCGCCACGATTGGGCCGGTTACTACGAATGTCAGCATGGTGCCGACGGTGCCGCAGGTCAGGATGAAGTTCACCAGCTTCGGTGAAGAGACTTTGGTTTGCAGCGATCCCAGCGTGATGATGGTGGTGTAAATCGCGCTTGAGCTGAAGCCCAGCGTCATGATGATCCAGTGCAGCATGCTGGCGTCTTTAGAGGTGACGAACCAGTACATCAAACCGGTTGCCAGTGCGGCCAGCACCATCAGGATGCGTTGCAGATCGAAGAAGCGCAGCACGAAGCTGAACACCCACATGCCGACCATGTACGCGGTCCAGAAGTTACCCACTAGCTGACCGGCGGCGGCGATATCCATGCCCATCGATTTGGTGGCGTATTCCGGCACCCATGAAATAAAGCCGAGCTGGCCGAGGATGTAGCACAGCGCCGCAATCGACAGGAACAACACGCCGATGCCCCATTTCTCTTTCTCAACGCCTGGCTTAGCGGCTTCGCTTTTCAGTACCGGGAACTCAATGAACAGCGTCAGCACAAAGATGGCGACATAAATGATACCGATGCAGGCGTACACCCAATACCACGGCAGCGCGCGCGCCAGCAGAATACCGGCGATGATCGGGAAGATGGTGCCCGCCATGCTGAAGAACGAATCGGTAAACAGCAGACGTGCGCCACGCTGACGGCCATCGTACAGATGAGTGATCAGGAAAGTACCGATCGACATGGTGATGCCGCTCACCACGCCGAGAATGAACATGCACAGCGAGAAAACGGTGAGATCGTGGCTGGTCATCAGACCCGCAACGGCGAGAATCATCAGCACAAAGCCAAAGATCAGCTGGCGCTTCAACGGCACAATCACCATCAGCCAGGCGTTCAGGAACACCGACACCAAAATGCCCGCATTAAGGAATGTGAAGGTGTTGCTCATTTCTGAAATAGGGCGCTGGAAATACTGCGCGATATTGTCCAGCACCATACCGGTAACGATCACCAGTGCGCCAGTGAGCGCATAGGAGAAATAGCTAATCCAGGTAAGGCCAATGCGATTACGGTTTGTCATGTTCTGAACCTGTTAAGCGCCGAGATTGGCAAAAAGTGTCATGAATTGTAAGTGTTGCTGTGATCTTAATAAACAACGAGTGTAACAAGGCGGAAATATTTCATTGAGAGTGTGATTTTCGTCACGCAAATGATTGCGTGGCGGCAAAAGTATGACAATAGCAACATCCGCGTAAATATCGGTAAAACGCTGGCTCTTGGATCACATGCTCTTTACAATCAATCTCGTTTTTGAGCTAGCTCTCCATGGTAAGGAATCTTTCATGCTTAAACGTACTTTGACAGCGGCGGTTGCCCTGTTAGCGCTCTCTTCTGTATCTTCTGCCGCGCTTGCCGCAAAAGGGGATCCACATGTGCTGCTCACCACCTCTGCGGGCAATATTGAACTTGAGCTGAACAACCAGAAAGCCCCGGTTTCGGTGAAAAACTTCGTTGATTACGTCAATAATGGTTTTTACAACAACACCATTTTCCACCGCGTGATCCCTGGTTTTATGATTCAGGGCGGCGGTTTCACTACCGATATGCAGCAGAAGCAAACGGTAGCGCCGATCAAGAACGAAGCCGACAACGGCTTGCGTAATCTGCGCGGCACCATTTCGATGGCGCGTACCGCAGATAAAGATAGCGCCACCAGCCAGTTCTTCCTCAACGTAGCCGACAACGCCTTCCTCGATCACGGTCAGCGTGATTTCGGTTATGCGGTGTTTGGTAAAGTTGTGAAAGGCCAGGATGTGATCGACAAGATTGCGCAGGTCCCGACTAAAGATGTCGGTCCGTACCAAAATGTGCCGTCAAAACCGATTGTTATCCTCTCCGCCAAAGTCCTGCCTTAATTCTGAAACGCGCCGTTTTTCACTGGCGCGCCATTTGCTCTCCGGCAAAGCAAAAAATTGCTGCTTATACTTAGGGCTCACTGCTTGCCGGAGGCGCTATGACTAGCAAACTCACTGAGAAACAGAAAGCCACTTTGTGGCAGCAGCGCCGTGCTGCGAGCTACCAATCCAGCTGTCGACTGGCCGGATATTCCTATAGTGAAGCTCTTATCGATGCCGAACATGCTGAGGAGCGACTTGAGTCGCTGAGGAGGCAATATGGTGGATAACAGCTTAGCAATACGCGATCCCTATTTGTGGCACAACGACAATGTGTTGAAGAATCGCCTCGATATTCATGATGAAGCCCAATTGCGTAAAGCGGAACTGGCGTTCAGCGCCGCGCGCCTGGCGACATTAGAACTTGGCCAGCGCAGCATCGGTTTGCCACGTCTTTGCCATATTCATCGCACGCTGTTTCAGGATCTCTACAGCTGGGCAGGAGAATTGCGCACCATCGATATCTGGCGCGATGAAACGCCGTATTGTCATTGCGAATATATCGAGAAAGAAGGCAATACGCTGATGCAGGCGCTGGAGGAAGAGCGCGGCCTGGCTAACCTTGAGCAGGAAGCGTTCGTGGCGCGTATCGCACATTATTACTGTGAGATCTTCGTGCTGCATCCGTTCCGCGCCGGCAATGGCCGCGCGCAGCGCATCTTCTTCGAACAGTTGGCACTGCATGCCGGTTATCAGCTTTCCTGGGAAACGCTCGAACGCGATGCGTGGCGCGCTGCGATCTCGGCGGGCGTTGCGGGCGATCTGGCACCGCTTACCGCGCAGTTTGCGAAAGTGGTGAGCCCGGCGAACTAAAATAGGTAGAATAGCGCCGCTTTTACTGGCCTGAGGGCGCTATGCTGCTGCTAATCGATAACTACGACTCCTTCACCTGGAATCTCTACCAGTACTTTTGCGAACTGGGCGCGGAGGTGCGCGTGGTGCGTAACGACGCCATTACGCTGGATGAGATGCAAGCGCTGCCGCTGACGCATCTGGTGATTTCGCCGGGTCCGTGTACGCCGGATCAGTCTGGCATCTCGCTCGCGGCGATTCGCCATTTCGCCGGGCACGTGCCGATGCTCGGCGTTTGCCTTGGGCATCAGGCGATTGCACAAGCCTATGGCGCGCAGGTGGTACGCGCGCGCCAGGTGATGCACGGCAAAACCTCCCTGATCCAGCACACCAACCAAGGTGTGTTTCGCGATCTGAATAATCCGCTGATCGTGACGCGCTATCACTCATTGATTGTGGCGCGCGATACGCTGCCCGCTGAGTTTGAAGTCACCGCGTGGACCCTGCGCGACGGCCAGCCGGATGAGATCATGGGTTTCCGCCATCGCACTTTGCCGCTGGAAGGCGTGCAGTTCCATCCGGAAAGCATCCTCAGTGAGCAAGGGCATCAGCTACTGGCTAATTTCCTCAACGCGTAACTTATGTTTGCCTTCGTGTGATTATTTATGCATATTTTGTGATTATATTTTCACATTAGCTCAACAAATAACCCGATGAGGTCATCAATGGCAGCGGAAAAACTAGCGGTAACCCGGGAAACGTTCGATAACGTTATTTTGCCTGTTTATGCACCTGCGCAGTTTGTGCCGGTAAAAGGTAAAGGCAGCCGAGTGTGGGATCAGCAGGGCAAAGAGTATATCGATTTCTCTGGCGGCATCGCGGTGACTGCATTGGGCCATTGTCATCCGGCGCTGGTGGAAACGCTGAAAACCCAGGGCGAAACCTTGTGGCACACCAGCAACGTGTTCACCAACGAACCAGCGCTGCGTCTGGCGAGTAAACTGATTGCCGCGACCTTTGCCGATCGGGTGTTTTTCGGTAACTCCGGCGCGGAAGCCAACGAAGCAGCATTCAAGCTGGCGCGTTATTACGCCTGCAAAAAACACAGCCCGTTCAAAAGCAAAATTATCGCCTTCCATAACGCCTTCCACGGCCGCACGCTGTTCACCGTGTCGGTTGGCGGCCAGCCGAAATACTCCGATGGCTTCGGTCCAAAACCGGCGGATATCGTGCATGTGCCGTTCAACGATCTCGATGCGGTAAAAGCGGTAATTGACGATCACACCTGCGCCATCGTGGTCGAGCCGATTCAGGGCGAAGGCGGCGTAATGCCGGCCACGCCAGAGTTTATGCAAGGTCTGCGCGCGCTGTGCGATGAACACAATGCGCTGCTGGTGCTGGATGAAGTGCAGAGCGGCATGGGACGTAGCGGCAAACTGTTTGCGTATGAACATTACGGTATCAAGCCCGATATCCTCACCACCGCCAAAGCGCTGGGCGGCGGTTTCCCGGTGAGTGCGATGTTGACCACCAACGAAATCGCCTCGGTGATGGCGCCGGGCGTTCACGGTACCACTTACGGCGGCAACCCGCTGGCCTGTGCCATCGCTGAAACGGCGCTGGATATCATCAACACGCCAGAAGTACTGGAAGGCGTTGAAGCACGTCGTCAGCAGTTCGTTGAAGCGCTGCAAGCCATCGACAGCAAATTCGCTATCTTCAGCGAGATTCGTGGCAAAGGGCTGCTGATTGGTGCCGCGCTGAAGCCGCAGTTCGCCAGCAAAGCGCGTGACATCCTCAACGCTTCCGCAGCGGAAGGGCTGATGATTCTCACCGCCGGTACCGACGTGATCCGTTTTGTGCCGTCGCTGGTGATTGAACCTACCGATATCGCCGAAGGCATGACGCGTTTCGCCAGCGCGATTGAAAAGGTGCTGGCCGCTTAATTCGCTTTTGGACGTAACACCTTGAGCCAGCGGCCATGATGCGGTCGCTGGCTCCACGCCAGCGAAGAGATGGTGTGCATCACGTTGAGGTGCTGCAAAATCCGCTTCACATGCTGTTCGACAATCGTCACCGGCCCTTCATTGAGATTCTCCGGCGCTTCCAGAATATTGCTGTCGTTGCCCGGCCCATCATACGCCAGTCGCTGCTGACAACGCTGCAGCGCGATTTCACAGGATTGCAGATAACGTTCCGCCAGCTTGGCCGTCAACATGGTGTGCTCACGCGCCAGAATCGTCATGGCGTTAATATGCTCGACGATGAACTGACTGTGCGTAACCCACATGCGCATATCTTTCAGGTATTGCAGGTTAAAGCCCGGCTCGCTCGATGCCTGGTTCAATGAGTTGAACAGCGCGTTGTGCGCCTGATTAACCTTCATGCGCTGATAAGCCAGTTTCTCCGGCGACTGTTCAGGTCCTAACAACAGTCGCAGCGCTTCCTGATAGGCTTCCAGCGCATCGTGCGCGTTCTTGCGCAGCAGTCCGCTTTGCCACTGTGGCCACAGCCAAATCATCCCGGCGAAGGCAATCAGGCAGCCCATCAAGGTATCCATCATGCGCGGCAGCAGAAACTGTGCGCCGTTGAGCGACAGCAGCTGCAGCGAATACACCGCCGTAACGGTAAAGCCAATCATCGACCAGCCGTAATATTTCCGCGTGATCAGATAACTCGCCAGCGTGATCCCTAGCATAAACAGCAGCGTGATCGATTCCGGCACCGCCAGCTGGAGCGACGCGGCGGCGATCAGCAATCCGGCAAAAGTGCCCAGCGCACGGTGCTGGATGCGCACGCGCGTCGCGCTGTAACCGTTCTGGCTGACGAACATGATGGTCATCAGAATCCAGTAAGGTTTGGGAATGTTGAAGAACAGCGCCAGCGCGCTGCCAAACATCAGCATCACGGCAAAGCGTGCCGCGGTGCGTAACGCGGTGGATTTGAATGACAGATAACTGCGCAGCGCGGGTAACAGCGGCAAACGGCGCTGGCGATCGGCCATCAGGTCACGCGTGTAGAGCGGCTTCTGCGTACGCAACACGCGGGCGATGCGGCTGAAGTGATACAGGCAGAAGTTGCCGACCGGGTTATCCGGATGCTGGCGCGCAATTTTCTCCAACGCGCCGAGCTGTTTCTCCATATGAAAACGGTCTGGCAGCTGATGGTAGAGAATTGCATCCGCCAGCACGCGCAGTCGCGCCGAGATGATTTTGGCGTTCCAGCGAATCACCGCTTCGGCGTGGCTCTCTTCAACCAGCTTCTGCACCTCTTCCGGCTGATGCAAACTCACCGAGATGTGTTCCTGTAAATCCAGCGCCACCTGGAAAGCGCGCGTCAGGCGTTTGTGGCTGTTATCGCGACTGGCCGACAGCATATGCATTTGCTGGTAGCAGGTGGTGATGAGATCGACCGCCTTTTGCTGACGTGCCAGCAACGGTGGCAGCGCTTTTTCCGGATCGGTCAGCTGCGTCAGTAAGGTGTATTTGGCATCGCAGTAATCCGCCAGCTCGCGGAACAGCAGGCTGAGCGACTCGCGCATCGGCTGCTCTTTCCACAGCCAGAACCAGAACCAGTTGAATAAGCCGTACCACAGCGTGCCGCCAATGTAGAGCAGCGGCGGCACCCACATCGGCATGCGTCCAACCAGGCTGAGCGTGAAAATGGCGGCAATCAAAGTCGCGGGCAGCAATCGTGCATGCAGCGGGCCGATTTCGCCGGTCACGCCAATCAGCAGCGGCAACGCCAGCAAAATCAGCGGCAGCGGAACCTGATAAGCGGTGAGGATTTGCATCAGGAAACTGCCGGTGGCAAACAGCGAACCCCCCACAATCAGGCGTTTGAAGAAGCGTTTGTGCGGCGTATCCAGACCCGCCATGTTGCAGCAGGCCGGCACTAACGAGAACAGCAGCCCTTTTTGCAGATCGCCAAACAGCCAGCCGAGAGCCACAGGCAGGCACAGCACCAGCGTTTGCCGCAGCGCATAGTTAACTTCGGGATGATAGATGATTCGACGCCACATCAGCTCATCGCAAATAGAAACGGCGCGATGTTGCCATCACGCCGTGGGTGAGAAGAAATTAGCGGGTGCCGTAAACGACGATGGTTTTACCGTGTGCAGAGATCAGGTTCTGATCTTCCAGCATTTTCAGGATACGACCCACGGTTTCGCGTGAGCAGCCCACGATCTGACCAATCTCCTGACGGGTGATTTTGATTTGCATCCCGTCTGGGTGAGTCATCGCATCTGGCTGTTTGGCCAGATTTAGCAGCGTTTGCGCGATACGTCCGGTGACATCGAGGAAGGCAAGGTTGCCCACTTTCTCAGATGTCACTTGCAGACGACGCGCCATTTGCGACGAAAGTCGCATTAAAATATCCGGGTTTACCTGAATCAGCTGACGGAATTTTTTGTATGAAATTTCAGCCACTTCGCAGGCAGACTTCGCACGTACCCAGGCACTACGTTCCTGGCCTTCTTCGAAAAGACCGAGTTCGCCGATGAAATCTCCCTGATTGAGGTAGGAGAGAATCATCTCTTTGCCTTCTTCATCTTTAATCAGTACCGCTACGGAACCTTTTACGATGTAGTACAGCGTTTCCGCTTTCTCACCCTGATGGATGAGCGTGCTTTTGGATGGATATTTGTGAATATGGCAATGGGACAGGAACCATTCGAGTGTAGGGTCTGTTTGCGGTTTGCCGAGAACCATTCGCTATTATCCTCTGTTGTAATCGTGCCCAAAACACAGGGGGCATTTTTCCCTGTCAGGCGGTTTAATCGTCGAGCGTTTCCAGTAAAGGAAAAATTATTCCGGGTGGACTCTTAAGCTACGCTTTTGATTCTTCCGGCCTTCGTCTGTGATGACGAAAATATTTTCAGCACTGTTTGTAGCACAGCTTTTGCGAGCTGTCTTGTGTTGTCTCGCTTCAGCACAAGGGGGATTACTCTGGATTGCTGTTTGTCAGGTGAAAGCGTACTCTGGCGGCAAAACCGCCGCTTCAGGAGAGAGAATAATGCAGGCACGAGTGAAATGGGTGGAAGGTCTTACCTTTCTCGGAGAATCCTCATCTGGCCATCAGGTATTAATGGACGGTAATTCCGGTGATAAAGCGCCAAGTCCAATGGAGATGGTGCTGATGGCCGCGGGCGGCTGTAGCGCCATTGATGTGGTGTCGATCCTGCAAAAAGGGCGCAGCGATGTGGCGGATTGCGAAGTGAAACTCACTTCAGAACGCCGTGAAGAAGCGCCACGCATTTTTACCACCATCAACCTGCATTTTATCGTCAGCGGCAAAGCGTTGAGCGATAAAGCGGTTGCGCGCGCGGTTGACCTGTCAGCGGAAAAATATTGCTCGGTGGCGATCATGCTGGGTAAAGGCGTGGAAATTACCCACAGCTATGAGGTTGTCGAGTTGTAATCGGTCGTAGGGGAGGCATTCATGCCTCCCTTTTCACCGCCCGCACCAAACCTATTCAATCCGCTTCCCTTCAATCAGTCGCTGTACCAGCGGCAGCATAATCAGCTCCATCGCCAATCCCATTTTGCCGCCCGGCACCACCAGGGTATTGATGTGGGAAATAAACGATCCCTGAATCATCGCCAGCAGATAGGGGAACGCGATGCCTTCCAGGCCACGGAAATGAATCACCACGAAGCTTTCGTCGAGCGAGGGAATTTCGCGGGCGGCAAACGGATTTGAGGTATCAACGGTCGGCACGCGCTGGAAGTTAATGTGGGTGCGCGAGAACTGCGGCGTGATGAAGTTAATGTAATCCTCCATCGAACGTACCACCGAATCCATTACTGCTTCGCGTGAATGGCCGCGCTCGCCGGTGTCACGCACTAGCTTCTGAATCCACTCAAGGTTAACAATCGGCACCACACCAACCAGCAGATCGACATGCTCCGCCACATTTTGCTGCTGCGTCACCACGCCGCCGTGCAAACCTTCATAAAACAGCACATCGGTGTTTTCCGGCAGCGGCTGCCACGGCGTGAACGTGCCCGGCACCTGATTCCACGGCACCGCTTCATCGTAGGTGTGCAGATATTTGCGTGATTCGCCGAGGCCGGTTTGACCGTAATGTTTGAACGTCTGCTCTAATAGACCGAAATCATTGGCTTCCGGGCCGAAGTAGCTGATATGGCGACCGAGATCGCGTGCTTTGCGGATCGCCATGTCCATTTCCGGACGCGTGAAGCGATGGAAACTGTCGCCTTCGAGTTCCGCCGCATGCAGGTTCAGCTGCTGGAAAATCTTACGGAAGGCGAGGCTGGTGGTGGTGGTTCCGGCGCCGCTGGAACCGGTGACGGCAATAATTGGATGCCTGGCTGACATAACAGAGCTCCCTGTGAAGTCCGGCGATGAGCATTGTTACCACGAATTGCCGCGGGGTGCATCAGCCGCGAAATTCACCCTTCGGCATAATATTGATCGATTCATGCAGTTCCGACCACACCAGCACCACGTCGCCGCGCTCCAGCTGGCGGCGCACGTCGGCGACTTTTTGCAGCAAACTGCGTTCCTGCTCGCCGTAATCGGTGCCTTCGCGTAACACGAAGGTTTCAATCAGATTTTCCAGCGTCTCCGCTTCGAGTTGTTGCCAGGGAATAATCACTATTACACATCCAGATAAGTTGAGAGCCAGTCGGGCACGCGTTGTTCCAGCCACATTTTCGGTTTAAGCAAGGTGCCGCCGACAAAGCCGACATGGCCACCTTGCTGCGTCAGCTGATACTGAATGGAGGCTGACAGCTGGTCAGGTTGCGGGATCACGGCATCAGTCATAAAGGGATCATCCTGCGCATGAATGATCAGCAGCGGTTTACGCACGCCAGTGAGCAGCGGCATCGCGCTGGCTTGTTGATAATAGTCGCTGGCGTCAATAAAACCGTGCGCACGTGCCGTTATGGCATCATCGAATTCGCGTAAGCGGCGGAAAGCGCGTAACTGGCTGAGATCGACCGGCAGCGTGCCGGGCCAGGCGTGCAGTTTGCGCGTAGCGTTCTTTTTTAGCCGCGTCAGCAAATAGTGCTGATAGAAGCGAGAAAAGCCAACATCCAATTTGCCGCTGCACGGTTCCAGTGCCAGTGGCGCTGAGATGGCGATGCCGGCATCAATCGGCACATCGTGACCTCGCTGACCCAGCAGGCAAGCGAGCATGTTGCCGCCCAGCGAAACGCCGACTGCAGCGGTCGGCACGCTGCCCCATTCACGCTGCAGCCAGTTAAGGAAGTAGGTGGCATCTTCGGTTTCACCGGAGTGATAGATGCGCTTCAAGCGATTAGGCTCGCCGCTGCAGCCGCGAAAGTGCATCACCACCGCCAGCCAGCCGCGCGCCTGACACGCCTGCATCAGGCCATGCGCATACGGGCTGCGAAAGTTGCCTTCCAGGCCGTGAAACATCACCATGCGCGGCTTGTGACGTGCCTGCGCCGGATCTTCGCTCCACGCTAAATCGACAAAATCGCCGTCCGGCAGGTCAAGACGCTGCCAGTGCGGACGCAACGTGACGCGGCGGCGCAGAATACGCGGCAGCAGTGTTTGCAAATGCGCGTTACTGAATCCGCGCAGGGGGGTAAAGCGCTCGCCGCCGGGGCGATCAAAATAGCTTGGGTAAAGGCTTGTCTGATGCATAAGTCGCTGATAGCTTCGATGGGTTGTTCGCTTTACTGGGTGAGGAGCACCCGAATATACATGGAACTGAGTCTTTTTTTATCAATGTTAGGTTTTCTTTGGGTCGCGGCCATCACGCCCGGGCCCAATAATATGTTACTTACCGCCTCGGGTGCTAATTTTGGCTTCCTGCGCACCATACCGCTGCTCATTGGTATCATGATTGGTATGCAAGTCATGTTGCTGATGGTGGCATTTGGCATCGGCGGTCTCATCCTGCTTTATCCCTCGCTGCATCTGATTCTGAAGATTGCCGGTAGCCTTTATCTGCTGTGGCTGGCGTGGAAAATCGCCAGCGCCGAGTATGAAAAGCTGGAAACCGATGATGTGACGGTGAAGCAGATGCCGTTCTGGCAAGGCGGCTTGCTGCAGCTGATCAACCCGAAAGCCTGGCTCATGGCCCTCGGCGCGGTGGCCAGCTTCAGCCTGGCAGGCAGCGAATATCTGCATTCGGTGCTGGCCATTAGCCTCGGCATGTTCATGGTGAACGTGGTTTCTGGGGTGATCTGGATGGGCTTTGGCTCGCTGATTGGACGTCTGCTGCGCAGCCCGCGCGCGTGGAAAATGTTCAATCTGGCGATGGGCTTGCTCACCGCCGCGTGCGTATTGCTGATTTGGCGCTGAGTTAACTGGAAGCGCGTTCAACGCGCTTCCACGGCAACACTTCATGAACCACCGACGAGTTGGGTTGGCGGATGCGTTGGACCAGCAGCTGTACGCTGCGCGCGCCCATGCGATTCATCGGTTGCTCAATCGTCGTCAGCGGTGGATTCAAACTGCTGGTAAAGTTGATGCCATCAAATCCTACCACCGCTAAATCTTCCGGCACGCGCAAGCCCGCCTCCAACGCCGCGTGTATTACGCCAACCGCCAACACATCTGATACCGCGAATACCGCATCCGGCCGTTCCGGCTGCGTCAGCAGTTCGCGCAATGCCGCACTACCCGCTTCGCAGGTGATATTCTCGGCGTAGGCCACACCGCACCAGCTGAGATCCAGCTGCTCCAGCGCCGCACGATATCCCTCTTCACGCTTATGTGAATAGAGGTAACGCATATCACAGTTCACCAGCGCAATGCGGCGTCGGCCTTTGCTCGCCAGATAACGCACGGTTTCGCAAGCCGCTTCTTCATTATCAATCGCCACACTTGAGGCGGCGATCGCCGGATCGTATTCGGCACACTGAACCCAAGGCGCATCGCCAATCAATTCTTTCAACTCTTGCAGGGTACTGGCGGCATCCATGGTGATCACGCCATCCACCACTTTGCCACTCAGTAGCGCAATGTAAGCCGCTTCGCGTCGCAATTGCGATCCTGAGTTACACAGCAGAATGTGGTAACCCTGCGCTTCCGCTTCGGCTTCAATGCCCTGAACCACGCGTGAGCAGAACGGATTGGTGATGTCGGGAATCAGCACTAACAGCATATGGCTTTGTGAGGTGCGCAGCTGGCGCGCCAGTAAGTTGGGTTGATAGTCGCAGATGTCGATGGCCGCCAGCACTTTGGCGCGCGTATCCGGGCGCACGCCGGGATTCTGGTTCAAAACCCGTGAAACGGTGGCTTTGGACACACCAGCCAGGTGTGCGACTTTCTCAATCGACATGGATTCAAGACCGTAAGTAAAAAGTGAAAAATGAGATGTCTATCAATATCACAGCTGCCATGTGAGCGCGTGACATATTTTCCGATTTCCCTTCTCTTTCCATTTGCACTTTCTGCATAGCCTTGCCCGATGTTGATCTAAGAACCGATCGTCATTAGGGATAATTTTTAATTCCTTTGTGAAATTACTCTTGCTGGAGAAACTGCGCAGACAAAAACACATTGGGGTGAATGATGATGGCGATGAAAAAAACAATAACGGCGGTCGCAGCGGCTCTGGCCCTGATGGCGTTCCAGGCGCAAGCGGTCAACGTTACCGTGGCGTATCAGACCTCGGCGGAACCAGCCAAAGTGGCGCAGGCGGATAATACCTTCGCCAAAGAGAGCGGTGCTACCGTCGACTGGCGCAAATTTGATAGCGGAGCCAGCGTGTTGCGTGCTCTGGCATCGGGCGACGTCCAGATTGGTAATATCGGTTCCAGCCCGCTGGCGGTCGCCGCCACGCAAAAGCTGCCGATTGAAGCTTTCCTGCTGGCCTCACAGCTCGGTAACTCCGAAGCGCTGGTGGTGAAGAAGACCATCAAAGATCCTAAAGACCTGATTGGCAAGCGCATCGCCGTGCCGTTCATCTCGACTACGCACTACAGCTTCCTCGCTGCGCTCAAGCATTGGGGCATCAAGCCTTCGCAAGTGACCTTAGTCAACCTGCAGCCACCGGCGATTATTGCCGCCTGGAAACGCGGTGACATCGACGGCGCTTACGTCTGGTCTCCGGCGGTCAACGAGCTGGAGAAAGATGGCAAGGTGCTGACGGACTCTTCGCAGGTCGGCAAGTGGGGCGCGCCAACGCTTGATGTGTGGGTGGTGCGTAAAGACTTTGCGCAGCAGCATCCAGAAATCGTCACCGCCTTTGCCCGCAGCGCCGTTGAAGCGCAGCAAGCTTACATTGCCAATCCAGATCAATGGCTGAAGCAGTCAGACAACCTGAGCAAGCTGGCGCGCCTGAGTGGTGTACCCGAAGCGGATGTGCCGGTGCTGGTGAAAGGCAACACGTACCTCACCGCGCAGCAGCAGGTGGAGCAGCTCGGCAAGCCGGTGAACAAGGCGATTGTCGATACTGCCGGCTTCCTGAAAGAGCAGGGCAAAGTGCCAGAAGCGGATAGCGATTACAGCAGCTTCGTCACCACGCGCTTCGTTGCACCCTTAGTGAAATAACCGGAGGCCGTATGCTTAACATCACCCATCTCAATGCGCGTTACGCCGGACAACCCGCGCTGCAGGACATCAACCTGCAGCTGGGCAGCCGAGACCTGCTGGTGGTGTTAGGTCCCTCCGGCTGTGGCAAAACCACGCTGCTGAACCTCATCGCCGGCTTTCTGCCGCTGGAATCTGGCAGCATTACGCTGGATGGCAAAGCGGTAAAAGGGCCGGGCGCTGAGCGCGGCGTAGTGTTTCAAAATGAAGGATTGCTGCCGTGGCGCAACGTGATCGATAACGTTTCGTTCGGTTTGCAACTGGCGGGAATGGCGAAGGCGGAGCGCCATACCATTGCACGCCGTTTGATCCGTAAAGTAGGACTGGAAGGTGCAGAGCAGCGTTTTATCTGGCAGCTCTCTGGGGGTCAACGTCAGCGCGTGGGCATTGCGCGTGCGCTGGCGGCTGATCCTCAGTTGCTGCTGTTAGATGAGCCGTTCGGTGCACTGGACGCCTTTACCCGCGAACAGATGCAAACCTTGTTGCTGACGCTGTGGCGTGATACCGGCAAACAGATTCTGCTGATCACTCACGACATCGAAGAAGCGGTGTTCCTCGCCAGCGAACTGGTGCTGCTGTCGCCGGGACCGGGCCGCGTGGTCGAGCGTTTGAAACTCGACTTCGGCCAGCGCTTCGCCGCCGGGGAAGCGTGCCGCAGCATCAAATCCGATCCGGCGTTTATCGAACGTCGCGAATATGTACTGAATCAGGTGTTTTCCCAGCGAGAGGCGTTTATATGAGTGCGGTGATTGATGAGAAAACCCAAGCGCGTCGTCGCGGATTGCGCTGGCCGTTCTCGCGCCAGTTCTCACTCAGCCTGCTCAGCGTTGGCCTGTTGCTGCTGTTGTGGTGGGCGATAACTGCGCTCGGCTTAGTGGCACCGCTGTTTTTACCGCCGCCGCAAGTGGTGTTGCAGAAGCTGATTTTGATTGCCAGCCCGCAAGGCTTTATGGACGCCACGCTTTGGCAGCATCTGGGTGCCAGCCTGGCGCGCATGCTGGTGGCGCTGTTCTTTGCCGCGCTGATTGGCATTCCGGTCGGCATCGCCATGGGCCTCAGCCCGGCGATTCGCGGCTTGCTTGATCCGCTGATCGAACTTTATCGCCCGGTGCCGCCGCTGGCTTATCTGCCGCTGATGGTGATCTGGTTTGGCATCGGCGAAACCTCGAAGATTTTACTGATTTATCTGGCGATTTTCGCGCCGGTGACCTTATCGACGCTGGCCGGTGTGAAGAATGCCCAGCAGGTACGGATTCGCGCGGCACAGGCGTTGGGCGCATCGCGCTGGCAGCTGCTGCGCTTTGTGATTCTGCCTGGCGCGCTGCCGGAAATCCTCACCGGCTTGCGCATTGGTCTCGGCGTAGGTTGGTCAACGCTGGTGGCGGCGGAACTGATTGCCGCTACGCGTGGACTCGGCTTTATGGTGCAGTCGGCCGGTGAGTTCCTCGCCACCGACGTGGTGCTGGCCGGGATTGCCGTGATTGCCCTGATTGCTTTTGGCTTAGAACTGGGTCTGCGCGCTTTGCAGCGCCGACTGACGCCCTGGAATGGAGAACAGCAATGAACGAACGACTTTCTTTTACCGCTCTGGGCCCGCATATCGGGGCGCAGGTTAGCGATGTCGATCTCAGCCGTCCGCTGAGCGATGCCCAGTTTGAACAGCTTTATCATGGCCTGCTGCGCCATCAGGTGCTGTTCCTGCGCAATCAGGTGATTAGCCCGGAACAGCAGCGCGCGCTGGCGATTCGCTTTGGCGATCTGCATATCCATCCGGTCTATCCGCATGCGGAAGGCGTGGAAGAGATCATCGTGCTGGATACGCATCAGGATAATCCGCCGGATAACGACAACTGGCACACCGATGTCACCTTTATTCAAACGCCACCGGCAATTGCGATTCTGGCGTCCAAACTGCTGCCGGAGAGCGGCGGCGATACCTTGTGGTCAACCGGCATTGCGGCTTATGAAGCGCTTTCTGAGCCGTTTAAAACGCTGTTGAATGGGCTGCAGGCGGAGCACGACTTTAAGAAGTCATTCCAGGAGTACAAATACCGTAAAACCGAGGAAGAGCATCAACGCTGGCAGCAAGCGGTGGCCAAAAATCCACCTGTGCAGCATCCGGTGATTAGTACGCATCCGGTGAGCGGACGCAAGGCGCTGTTTGTGAATGAAGGGTTTACCACACGTTTGCTGGGCTTAAGCGAAAAAGAGAGCGATGCGCTGCTTAACTTCCTGTTCTGGCATAGCGCCAAACCGGAGTTCCAGGTGCGCTGGCGCTGGCAGGAGAATGATGTGGCGATCTGGGATAACCGCGTGACGCAGCATTATGCCAATGCGGATTATTATCCGGCGCGAAGAGTGATGCATCGTGCGACGGTGTTGGGGGATAAGCCGTTTTAAGTTGGATGGTGCACGCTGTCCCCCATCCCGGCCTTCCCCCGTAAACGGGGGAAGGAGACGCCGCCACAT